>CAKZPK010000415.1 GCA_937139035.1 uncultured Crocinitomix sp.
TGGAATAAGAGAACTTTAATGATGAGTTTTCTCCAAGCGTATATTTAAAGTTTGCACGGGGTTCAATTCCTCCATAAAGTTTTCCTTTTGGCATACTTGCAGATAATCTTAACCCGCCTGAAAAGGTTAGCCTTTTGGAAAATTCATGGCGAATATTTCCATACACGGCTCCTTCATATGTTTGTAATAATTCTCCCTCTTGATTTTCTAAAAATTCACCAATTTCACCGGAAGTACTTAAAACGTTTGGTCTGAAATTATGACTAATAAATTCTGTTCCAAACTTGAACTTTGTTTCATTTGATTTAAAATAAGTAAATGCATATTTGGCGCCCAAATCACGCACGGCGCTTTTAATTAAAATTTGATTATCAGCATACTGTCCGCGAATATTATATTTGAAACGAGTGTGTATTAAAGACAGGTTGGAGAATAATTTTGAACTGAAAACATGATTCCAACGAAGCGTTTGCGTAAAGTTTCCAAGGTTAAATCCAAACCCAAAAGCCGAGGAAGAATCAGAGTCGTTAGAGTCGTAAGACAATACATCATCACCAAAATAAGAGCTTAAATAAATACGGTCTTTTTTTGAGGCTTTGAAATTAATTTTTCCATTAAGATCGTAGAAGTAATAGGCAAGTTCTTGCCCTACAACTTTAAGAACTTTATCAATATAAGTCCTTCGGCCTGATACCATGAAAGAAATGCGATCCTTCCAGATGGGGGCTTCAACTGTTAGTCTAGAGGATAATAATCCAATTCCACCTTCTACGCGAAGTTTATTCATGTCGCCTTCCTTCATTCTAATGTCCGTAACAGAGGATAATCGTCCCCCGTAATTGGCTGGAAAACCACCCTTATAAATTCGCATATCCTTGATTACATCAGGATTGAATACTGAGAAGAATCCAAATAAATGCCCAGGGTTATAAACGGTTGCTTCATCTACTAATATTAAGTTCTGATCTCCGTCACCACCACGTACGAAAAAACTTGTTCCTCCCTCGCCACCGCGATTAATGCCTGGTAATAATTGTGCTACTTTTAAAACATCTGTTTCACCGCCAATTGATGGGAGTAGTTTTGCTTTTTGAATGTCTAGTTTGACAACACTCATTTCGGTTGATTCAATTGCTTCTTTTGCTTCTGATTTTACAGCTTTTACTTCAACTGTTTCTAATACATTGTCAGAATCTTCCATCACCAAATCAATTGAAGTATTTTGCAAGGCTCCAACTGTTAATTTGGTTTCTCCATGACTTATATGTGAGATGATAACTGTGTACGATTCTTTTTTAGGAACTTCTATTGAGTAAAAGCCATATTCATTAGAAATCACTCCAGTTTGCAGAGCTGGAATATAGATTTTTGCATAAAGTAATTCTTCCTTATTGTCTTTGACGTAGCCACTTAGCGTAACCGTTTCTTGTGCAATGATTAATTGCGAAATAAGTAATAAGGATAAAAGGGATAAGAGTTTCATTTAACTGTGTTTTTATTACAGTCGCAATCAAATTCGTTTACCCTAGTCCAAAAATGAAAAGAAATTTATTTTAGAGAATATTGGATCGAAAATCAATTCTAATGTGGTCAGTTGCAAGGTGAATTACACTTGTGCATTGCGAAACAATTTCTTGTCTGCAATGAAAGTCCCAAAAGGAATGAGAGAGGCCAGAAGCGCCCAGAAAATATGGTTAAATTTCCATTTTAATTGATAGCCAACTAAAAGAACAAAAAACACATAAAGTATTATTAATAAGCCATGAGCCATCCCCGTTGAATAAATTAACTCAGGGCGTTCCCAAATATATTTGAGCGGCATTGCTATGAACATTAGCACAAGAAATGAGATCCCCTCGAGCAAGCCAATTATCCGCAATAGTCCTAAATTTGTTTTAAACATTAACAATAAATCTTATGGAATAAATATAAGAGTAAATTAAATATGGTGGGTAAAAAAATTAATTTAAGCTTCAGGATTTGAACGAAGTTTATCTAACAGATCATTCATGACTTTAATCTCCTCTTCAGATACATGTTCAATTGATTGCATAAAATTAGCTTCAGAAGTATCAATGATTTCTAGTAGGTCAAGCCCTTTTTGATTAATGATAATATCTCTTTGACGTCTGTCTAACTTGTTTTCCTTACGTTCAATAATATCCTTTTTAAGCAAACGATCAATTACGCGGCTAACATCAGAGTTACGCTCTATCATTCGCTCTTTAATTAATCCGATACTTGCAGGTGTTTGTTTTTGCCCTCTAAGAATGCGTAATACATTAAATTGGGTAGGGGTTAAATCATGCTCCTTTAATATTGACTGAAAACTTTCAGTTAGGCGCATATATGTAAAATGCAAGTTTACAACTAACTTATGATAATCACTTTTGAAACTTGACTGAATTTCATCCTCAATTCTCATCTAACTCTTAATTTATATTGCAAATTTAATTGAAATCTAGTAATTAAACGTAACGATTAGGGCATTCATTTTATTGCCTTTAGGCATTTTTTTCCATTTCCTCTGCTGTGCGCAACACCTTTTCTTTTAAGGTTTGCTTGTAGGATACAATTCGTTCTAAAACTTCTGCATTAGATGCACCTATAATGCTAGCAGCTAAAATACCTGCATTTTTTGCTCCGTTGAGTGCAACTGTAGCAACTGGAATTCCACCAGGCATTTGTAAAATAGATAAAATTGAATCCCATCCATCTATAGAGTTACTTGATTTAATAGGTACTCCAACAACAGGAAGTGGAGTGATTGAAGCCATCATTCCAGGCAAATGCGCAGCACCGCCAGCCCCTGCTATAATTACTTTGATTCCTCTTTTGTGTGCCTCTTTACCGTAGTCAAACATGCGCTCAGGTGTTCTGTGCGCAGACACAACAGTCATTTCAAAGGCAATGCCTAGTTCTTTTTAGATATCCGCAGCTTGCTGGATAACTGGAAGATCAGAATTGGTTCCCATGATAATACCAACTTCAATCATATGCACTTATTTTAAGGTCTGTATTTAATTTTTTTAGAGATAATAATGCTTGGTTTTTCAACACAATAATAAATTATAAACGCTCCTATCCAACTCAATAATAATGCAAAGATAACCATTAGGAAAGGATAGTTTTGAAATAAATAAGTATCGGCGTTAAAGTAGAGGAAGTTTCCGCCAATTAACCCGTGAATTAAGTAGAATGAATAAGATATTTTTCCAGTAAAGTTTAGAAATTTCATTTTTCTAGGTAGCCATAACACCATACTAAAGCCTATTACTGCAGCAATTAAATCTTGCCACTCATAGAAACTTGTGAGACTGATTAATGATAAGCCTAAAATGCTTGCATAAATCCAATTCCAACCATTTTCAAAAATGTAAAATGCAGCAAGTCCAATAAGGAAATAAGGTGCGTTTACAAATACATTTTGATTTGGAATAGCGTATACGCCTAGTATCAGTAATATCGCTGTTATACCTAATAAAAATGCGGTATGCTTTTTCATTAATGGCAATAGAAGCCCAATTACTAAATAAAATTGGAATTCAACCTTTAGTGTAATGAATATGGGGTTGATCCAAGAGTTGTCAGGGAAATGAGCAAGTAACTCAGGTGAACTTTGAATTAAATCAACCATAAAAAGTCCATTGGCTGCTATATTTCTCCATTCCACATTGTAGCCGCTATACCAAACGTAGGTATTAATATAGTAGCTTGTTGCAATAATTAATGCAATAGTTAAGAGGTAAGGAGGTAATAAACGCACTGACCTTTTTGCAACGTAATGAAAGTAATGCTTGATTAAATAACGTCCTTTGTATAATGAATAAGGAATGATAAAACCTGAGACAATGTAGAAGATTTCAACCCCTTGCGCTCCAAATGTAAATAGGCTACGGGTTGATTCATCAAGAATAAAAACAGATTCTGCAGAGAAATTGGTGAAATGATAAATGCCAACAGCTAAGGCTGCAAAAGCCCGAATGCATTCAACATGGTTTAAATAGACCTTATTCTCCAATTACTTTCAGTGTTTCTTTAACATTTATAGCCGTTTTCTTAGCATTTTCTAAGGTGTCTGCTATAACTGTGACATGTCCCATTTTACGAAATGGTTTTGTGTTTTCCTTACCATAAATATGCGGATAAACCCCTTCCCAACTGGTCACTTCTTCAATTCCTTCATATTTGGCTTTGCCAATATACCCTTTTTCACCTAGTAAATTAACCATTACAGATGGCTTTATAGCACCTGTAGATCCAAGAGGTAGATTTATGATTGATCTTAAATGTTGTTCATATTGTGAAGTGTAATTAGCTTCAATTGTTTGGTGTCCACTATTGTGTGGTCGCGGAGCAATTTCATTCACTAATATTTTACCATCCTTTGTTAGAAATAATTCTACTGCAAGAATACCAACCATTCCCAATTTTTCAATCACTGATTTTGCAATAATACTTGCTTCTTTCTCAATTTCTTCAGAAACAGCTGCTGGAGCAAATAAAAATTCAACAAGGTTAGCCTCAGGGTTAAATTCAAGTTCAACAATAGGGTAGGTTGCCATTTCTCCTTTTTCGTTTCTTGAAACGATAACAGAGAGCTCTTTGTCAAAATCAATAAAAGCTTCCAAAACACTGCCGTTTGGAAAAGAGTTTTCAAAATCAGCTTCGGTTTTAATTGCTTGAACCCCTTTACCATCATAACCACCAGTGCGGGCTTTTTGCATAAATGGTAAAAAGTCAGCATGAGCAGGAAGTTCTTCAGCACTTTTAATCAGTCTAAAGGGGGCTGTTGGAATTCCATTTTCTGTATAGAATTCTTTTTGCAATCCTTTGTCCTGAATAAGTCGAATAATGTGTGGTTGAGGATAAACTTTAGTCCCTTCCGCTGCCAATTTATCCAAGGCATCTACATTTACATGTTCAATTTCAATGGTAACTACATCCTTGTTTTTACCAAATTTATAAACAGTGTCAAAGTCTTTAATGTCTCCCAATTCAAATTCGTGAGCAATTGCTGCACAAGGCGCATTAGCGTCAGGGTCCAAAATACAAACCTTAACATCAAAGTTTAAAGCCTCTTGAATAAACATTCTTCCCAATTGTCCACCTCCTAAAATTCCAATTCTTAGTCCTGAATGATAATCACTTTTCATAATGACAAAATTAATATTCTTTTAAAAATAGCTGTTGCTCAATCGTTTATTGCTACATTGAATAGAGTTAAACAAAAAAAGCCCCTCGATTTGAATCGAGAAGCTCTAAATATGGTAATGAAGTGAGTATTAGCGTTTAGCTAATCTCTCAGAAGAAACTGATAGCTTCTTTCTTCCTTTCTTTCTTCTTCTATTGATTACGGCTTGTCCGCTTTTGCTAGCCATTCTACTTCTGAAACCGTGCTTGTTTCTTCTTTTTCTTAGTGATGGTTGAAATGTTCTTTTGCTCATCTCTATAAATATTATAAGGTCTTATTAATTTCTATTTGTTGTCCCTAAATGGGTGCGCAAAGATACAACAATTAAATAGAGAACAAAGTTTTAGTGTGTAATTTTCTAAAATATGTGCCTTTTGTGACAAATAATCCTGAGAATCAGATTAATTTTGCTGAAAGTTTTAGCACAAGATGTTTGGTAATCGTAAAAATAAAGAAAAGGTTGAACTTTCGAAAGATGCTTATAAAAAAGCGAGAAGATTTTTTGGTTTTATAAAGCCTTATCGCTCGGCATACGCCATTGGTTGGTTGTTTTTATTATTGTCAAGCGTTACGGCAATGCTTTTTCCGGCGTTAATGGGACAGCTATTAGGAGCTAATAAATCTGATCAGGCTTTTGTTCAAATACCAAATATTGATTTGACAAATATCAATACAATTATAATTGTGATGTTAGTTGTTTTTGGTGCGCAGGCAATTTTTTCTTTCTGTAGAATTTGGATTTTCAGCACTGTCACCGAACGTGCCTTGCGAGATTTAAAAGTCAAATCATTTAATAAGTTGGTTCATTTTCCAATCAACTTTTTTAATAAAAACAAAGTAGGCGAGCTAACATCAAGAATTGCTACAGATATTAATTTACTGCAAGAGACATTAAATACTACCATTGCAGAATTCTTTCGCCAATTTGTTACAATTGCAATTGCGTTAGGGTATATCTTATATACATCTTGGGAATTGGCATTATGGATGCTGGCAGTTGTGCCAGTGTTAGCAATTGCAGCAATTATTTTTGGACGTTATATACGCGGCTTGTCAAAGTCGGCGCAAGATGAATCTGCTAAATCCAATTCAATTTTAGAAGAAGTATTGACGGGAATTGTAAATGTTAAGGCGTTTACAAATGAACGATATGAATCTAACCGCTATTCTAAACGAGTATTCAATATCATGGGATTGAATATTAAAAGTGGTTTAATGAGAGGTGCTTTTGTCTCTTTTATCATTTTTGGAATGTTTGGAGGAATTGCTTTTGTTATATGGAAAGCAAAGGGGATGGAGAGTGATGGTTTTATAACCAATGCCGAGTTTAATATCTTTATTTTGTATACTATTTTTCTAGGAGCTTCTTTTGGAGCTATTCCAGATTTGTATGCTAAAATTCAAAAAGCAATTGGTGCGACAGAGCATCTTATGGATGTTTTAGAAGAAGATGTTGAGGAGTTGAATGGAGATAATTTAGAAGATTTTAAAGGTGAAGTTAGTTTCAGTGAAGTTTCCTTTGCATATCCACAACGAAAAGAGGTGCAGGTTTTAAATGGAATTAATTTTAGTTGTCAACCAGGTCAAACTACTGCATTAGTTGGTGGTTCTGGTGCTGGTAAATCGACCATCTCATCTTTACTCTTACGTTTTTATGAACCTCAAACAGGGACAATTAAGTTTGATAATAAAGATGTTCAGTCTATAGCTTTAGAAAGTTTGAGAGCACATATTGCTATTGTTCCGCAAGAGGTAATTCTTTTTGGAGGTACAGTAATGGAAAACATTCGTTATGGAAATATTGATGCTACAGAAGAAGAGGTAATAGAAGCGGCTAAAAAGGCAAATGCATATGATTTCATTATGAGTTTTCCAGATCAAATGGAAACACTTGTGGGAGATAGAGGAATTCAACTTTCTGGTGGACAGAAACAAAGAATTGCTATTGCACGTGCGGTATTGAAAGATCCTAAAATCTTAATTCTAGATGAGGCAACATCAGCGCTTGATTCTGAGTCTGAACGATTGGTTCAGGATGCATTGGATAAATTGATGGTGGGTAGAACTTCATTTGTTATCGCACACCGCCTTACAACCATTAAAAATGCGGATACAATTTTAGTTTTAGATAAAGGTAAAATTGTAGAGCAAGGAACACATGAGGCCCTCATTAAAAATGTAGATGGAACTTATTTTAAGCTGAATAATCTACAGCTTAAATCATAAATAGTCTCTTATTAGCCTAAATAAGCTCGAAGCATTTTGCTTCTTGAAGTATTCTTCAACTTACGAATGCCTTTCTCTTTAATTTGACGTACACGCTCACGTGTTAAATCAAACCTCAAACCAATTTCTGCTAAAGTCATTGGAGGGTGGCCGTCTAATCCAAAGTATAAACGAATTACATCCGCTTCTCTGTGCTTTAAAGTACTTAATGAGCGTTCAATTTCGCCCTGAAGTGATTCTAAAATCAAATCCTTTTCTGGGTTATTGTTCTCAGAGTTTTTAAGCACATCATACATGCTAGAACTACTTTCGTCACCTTCTTTTAAAGGTGCGTCCATAGAAACGTGGCGACCATTATTCTCTAACGAATTACGAATATCTGTTCTTGTAAATTCAAGCGCATCTGCCAATTCATCAATTGTAGGTGCGCGTCCTAAGTGCTGTTCAAGTGAAGAAAATGCTTTATTCACTTTGTTTATAATTCCGATTTTATTTAAAGGTAACCGAACAATTCTGGCTTGCTCAGCCAAGGCTTGTAAAATAGACTGACGAATCCACCAAACAGCGTATGAGATAAATTTGAATCCACGTGTTTCGTCAAATCGTTGTGCGGCCTTGATTAAACCTAAATTTCCTTCATTAATTAAGTCGGGCAAAGACAAACCCTGGTTTTGATATTGCTTAGATACTGAGACAACAAAACGTAAATTAGCAGTGGTTAATCTTTCTAAAGCAACTTTATCGCCAGCGCGAATTTTTTGAGCTAATTCAGCCTCTTCTTCTGCTGTGATAAGATCTACTCTTCCAATTTCTTGTAAATATTTATCGAGTGATGCTGTTTCTCTGTTTGTAACCTGTTTTGTAATTTTTAGTTGTCTCATGTTGTTGTCGTTGAAGGTCTGTCTGTTATTATAAACGTATGTGTATGTGTTAAGGTTGGGCGTCGTGTGTGATACACGTTTAGCTGCACAGTTTTATAATATACAAAAAAAAAGGCATAAATTCAACGTAAAATTGATTTTTATTTATTATTGCTTCCATTTAAATAAATAATGCTATTAACTTTTTAATTCTAAAATGCTAGTTGACAACCGCACTTTGGAAATGGCAGAACATCCCATAATGTTTTAAGTGTTTATACGGAATTATAATTCTAAATATTTTTAATTATTTCGTTTACTCTTGTGTTATGAATAGGTGTTGTGTCTCTTTATTTACAGTGCTTTGTAGCCGAATGTTGAATTTGAAAAATGAAATTGATAAAAATTTAAAAGAGCTTTAGTTAAAAGTTATGTATTACGTAATTTAGGGTGTTAAGTATTAATTGTTTAATTTAGGAATACACGATATTGTAAGTTTTGTGAATGTTGTACGTACTAAATCCTCAAAGAAGGTTTTGGATAACTGACAAACTAGCGTAAATTTACGCCCATACCAACCAAATTAAGACCTAACTATAATAAATGCTTTCAAAAAAAACAAAATATGCTTTTCATGCTTTAACCTTTTTAGGTAAGCAAAAAGATCGTAAACCTATTTTGATTAGTGAGGTTGCTAAGAGCACGTCGGTACCTAAAAAGTTTTTAGAAAGCATTTTACTTGACCTGCGTAAAGCAGGAGTTTTAAATAGTAAGATGGGAAAAGGTGGGGGATATTATTTGTTGAAGGAAGCCGAGGGCGTTTTATTAGCAGATGTTATTAGAATGTTTAATGGACCAATTGCATTATTGCCTTGCGCCAGTTTGAATTATTACGAGCCTTGTGATGAATGTACGAGTGAGGTAGCGTGTGGATTAAACAAAATGATGGTGGAAGTAAGAGATGAGACGCTTAAAATTTTGGAGAACAAAACTCTTCAAGATATGATTAGCGCAGAAGAGTAAAAAAATTTCCTATATAAATCTACTAAATCAATAGATTATATATATTTGTGCAAAATTTTGAAAATGATATTTGATTTTCTTGTGCACAAAAGGGGAGTTCGTCGTGGTGATTCTGCGACAAAATCTGTACTTAAAACCATTAGTTGGCGAATCGTTGGGACGATTGATACTATTGTAATTGCCTACCTATTAACGGGCGAGATTGGTATAGCAGCATCCATTGGTTCTATTGAAGTGTTCTCAAAATTAATCCTCTATTATTTTCATGAAAGGTTATGGAACAAATACATTTAAATGGACACGCTAAAAAATCAAATTGAATCATATAGTGGAGATCAAGCTTTGTTTGCATTAAGAAAAAGCTTAGAGTATTCTACAAAGGTTACTTTTTCTACTTCTTTTGGTAAAGAGGATCAGGTTATTACTCATTTAATCGCAAAAAATGACTTACCAATTTCAATATTTACACTGGATACAGGAAGGTTATTTGAAGAGACGTACGCCACATTCGACCGTACAATAAAGAAGTATAAATTAAATATTCAGGTTAGTTCACCACAAACGACTGAGGTTGAAAATTTAATGACTAAAAAAGGTCCCTATTCGTTTTATGATTCGGTAGAGAATCGAAAAGAGTGTTGTAGTATTCGAAAAATTGAACCTTTGAAAAGAGCGCTCAAAGGATTCGATATCTGGATTACAGGATTACGAAGTGAACAATCTGCAAACAGAAGTGAAATGGAGATGGTAGAATGGGATGAATCAAATCAAATCATAAAGATCCATCCACTTTTAAACTGGAATTCAGAAAAACTAAATCAATTTATTAATACCAATAATATTCCTATAAATCCATTACACGCTAAAGGATATCCTAGTATTGGGTGTAATTCGTGTACCAGAGCAATTATTGAAGGAGAAGATGAGCGAGCTGGACGCTGGTGGTGGGAAAACACTAAAAAAGAATGTGGCTTACACAATTAAAACTGAAGAAATGAAATATTTAGACGAACTAGAAAACGAGTCGATACATATTATGCGGGAAGTAGCGGCTCAATTTGATAATCCCGTTTTGCTTTTCTCTGGAGGGAAAGATTCTATTACACTGGTGCATCTAGCAATTAAAGCATTTTATCCGGCAAAGGTTCCTTTTAAATTAATGCATGTCGATACGGGGCATAATTTTCCAGAAACAATTCAATTTAGAGATCAATTGGTTAAGGACTTAGGCTTAGATTTAATTGTGAGGTATGTAGAGGATTCTATTCGTGAGAAAAACTTGGTGGAAGATCAAGGGAAATATGCAAGCCGTAACAAACTACAAACGGTTACTTTGCTAGATGGGATAGAGGAGCATGGTTTTGATGCATGTATTGGAGGTGCACGCCGTGACGAAGAGAAAGCACGGGCAAAAGAACGCGTATTTTCTGTAAGAGATGATTTTGGGCAATGGGATGCGAGAAATCAACGCCCTGAGCTTTTTGATATGTATAATGGACGGATTAATAAAGGCGAAAATGTACGTGTATTTCCAATTTCAAACTGGACAGAGTTAGATGTTTGGAATTATATCCGCCGAGAAAAAATTGAACTGCCATCTGTCTATTTCTCTCATAAAAGGAACGTTTTTATGAGGGATGGATTGATCTGGTCAGAATCACCATTTGTGTTTCGTAATGAAGAAGAAACGGTGATAGAAAAAGTGGTGCGGTTCAGAACTGTTGGTGACATGACTTGTACTGCAGCTGTTGATTCTATGGCTGATGATCTTGATTCAGTAATTGAAGAAATAGAAGCGGCAGAAATTTCTGAACGAGGCGCCCGAATTGATGATATGCGCTCTGAGGCAGCAATGGAAGAACGGAAAGAAGAAGGATATTTTTAACAAACTACAAATCTATTAAGCTAAAAAATATGAATATTATTAGATTATCTACCGCCGGAAGTGTTGATGACGGTAAGAGTACTTTTATTGGAAGACTTTTGTATGATACACAGTCCATTCCAAAAGATAAAATAGAAAATATTAAAAAGGTTTCCGCTAAAAGAGGAAATGGAGAAATTGATTTGTCTTTAATTACAGACGGTTTAACAGCTGAGCGAGATCAAGGGATTACAATTGATGTGGCGCATATATACTTTGCTACGAAAAAGCGGAAGTATATTATTGCGGATACTCCAGGCCATGTAGAGTATACTAGAAATATGATTACAGGTGCTTCTAATGCACAGGTTTTTATTATTTTGATTGATGCCCGAAAAGGAATAGTGGAGCAAACTAAGCGTCATTTATTTATTGCATCATTAATGCAAATTAAAGAAATCATATTTGTCATTAATAAAATGGATTTGGTAGATTTTAAAGAAGAGAATTATCTAGAAATCTTAAAAGAGATTGAGGTGTTGCAAGATAAGTTTGACCTTAATAAGCGTAATTTGTCATATTTCCCAATCTCGGCTAAGTTAGGAGATAATTTGGCGCGTTTGTCTGAAAACACACCGTGGTATAAAGGTAAAACTGTAATTGAACATTTGGAAAGTATAAAGAACTTTACCGAACAAAATCAAGATTTTAGGTTTGACGTTCAATATGTTATTCGGCCACAGCAAGATGGTTTTCACGATTATAGAGCATATGCTGGAAAAGTTTTGAGTGGTTCAATAGCCGTTGGCGATCAAATTAAGGTTCAATCTACTGGACAAACAACAACGATTAAAGCCATTCACCGATATAAAGATCAATTGTTAAAGGCAGAAAAGGGAGATGCAGTTGCAATTGAATTAGAAGCTGATATTGATATTTCTAGGGGTGACTTATTAACAGAAACTAATGGCGAATTAATAGGGCAAAAAAGAATTAATTCTAAAATTTGTTGGCTGAATAAAAGCGAACTAAATCCTGCTCAAAAATATTTGTTTAAGCAGGGGGCATTTACGACACAAATTAAAGTGGATTCAGTCACTAATCAGTTAGATTTTGATGCACTTGAATTTGTTCCGAATCCTATGCGTACACAAGTAAATTCGATTAGTGAGGTGGTCTTAAAATCAGCAAGCCCTTTATACATGGATCGTTATATTGATAACCCTTCAAATGGCGCTTTTATTTTGATAGATATTTATACTAATGCAACTGTTGCTGTTGGATTTAAGTCTTAAAGATGAGTAGTTTAACAGGTTAATTCTGAATGATCGTTAAGATCAAAATTGTTCATAAAATAAGGTTTTGTTAATACAAATTTTAGAGCTATGGCGATTTAAATTACGTACTTTTGCATTATAATTTGCAATGAGTTTTATAAGGGTAATTTTCGCATAGGATTTATTGCAACAAATACTTATCTAAGAATGAAAAAAATATTTTGGTGTGCAGCAATGTTAATCGTAAGTTCGGTTGCGCATGCACAAACAACGGTTGACTTAAGTCCGGAAAAAGACAACTCAATCTATTCAGAAAGTGAGAACTCAAATGGTGAGGGAAAATTGTTTGCAGGTCAAACATGTGATGACAATAGTAGAAGAGCTCTTTTAGAGTTTGATATTGCTGCTATGGTTCCTTTTGGGGCAACAATAACGGATGTTACATTAACCTTGAATATGGAAAATGTAAGTCCTGGAGCTGGAACACAAGATTATAGTTTGCACAGAGTTGCAATAGAGTGGGGAGAAGGAACTTCATCTGGTGGAGGAGAAGGTGCAGAAGCAGTTGCTCCAGATGCAACTTGGGCAGATGCCATGTTTGAAACTGTTGCTTGGGATGATATGGGCGGAGATTTTTTCGGAATTCCATCAGCTACCAGTGCAGTAGGAGAAGTATTAACAGATTATAGTTGGTCTTCTGCAGGAATGGTAACTAACGTTCAAAACTGGTTAGATTATCCAGGTTCAAATCATGGATGGATTTTAATTGGAGATGAAGGAGCAACTTGTAATTCAAGACGTTTTGGAAGTAAAGATGAAGGAACTGCACCTGTTTTAGAGGTAACTTATACTT
>CAKZPK010000416.1 GCA_937139035.1 uncultured Crocinitomix sp.
AACAAGCCAAAGTTTATTTGGATAAAATTAAAGGTGGCGGTGCTATTGTTGATCCAGATGAACCTGATGCAAAAGATTCTCCTTATTTGTATGATGCAGATTCAAAGCACTTTTTTATGTTAGTTATTCCAAGTGATAAAGGGAATGTATCTGAGACTAAAATTAAAATTTCAAATTTTAATGGAATCTTCTTTAAAAATGATGGATTGTCTATGCAAGATGCACCACTTGGAGCTACACATCAAATTCTTGTTGTTCGTTCATTTAAGGACATAGCTGTTGCCGAAACTTACATCAATTCATTCAGGTCTACCAAAGCAAAGGAAACCATTGGTGAATTGGCTACAGAATATGAAATTTGCCTAATCAATACTAAAAACTTTAGCGAACTTTTCAAAACAAAAGACATTGCTGAGTACTTGAAATTCCACGGGGAAAATTATTAATTCTAGTATATTTATTCTTGGATTGGAAAATAGAGTAGATTACCGTCTTCATTTCCTTATTTAAAACGATTTACATATATTCGCAATTAAGCATTTAATTGCAATTGTATGAAAGCACTTTATTTATCTATAGTCATTCTTTTTATTGGGTTGACGGTTAATGCCCAAATGGACACTTATGGTTCAACTACAGGAACATGTGATTGTTACCAAATAACAGATGAGCTTCCTACTGAAGCAGGTTCTATTTGGAGTCCTAATTCAATCAGTTTAACTAATTCATTTGATTTTACTTTTGATGTAAACCTGGGGAGTATTGATGCAGGTGGAGCAGATGGTATTGTGTTTGTAATTCGTAAGTTACCAGGAGATCCTGGTGGTAGCGGAGGAGGACTCGGATACGACGGGATTCTTAGTTCTGTAGGTGTTGAAATTGATACATGGTTTAATGGCATCTATGGTGACATTGCAGATGACCATGTTGGAATGCATTCAGACGGCGGAATTACACATGACTTGGTTGCTCCAATTAGTTTAGGAGTTAATGTTGAAGATGGAGCGAATCATTCTTTTCGTGCAACATGGGATCCAGTTGCTTTTGAACTGGAAATCTTTTTTGATGGAGTGAGCATGTTTACATATACAGGAGACATGACAACCTTGTTTTTTGACGGAGATCCAGAAGTCTATTTCGGATGGACAGGAGGAACAGGTGGTTCTTTTAATATCCAAACAGTTTGTTCTTATAGAGATGTCGATTTCACAACGGATCATACGGTTGGTGATGTTACGACTGCTTGTGCTGGAGAAGAAATAGGGTTTTCAGATAATTCAACAAGTGATTTAATATATAATGGATTAGACATTATTGAGTGGAGTTGGGATTTTGGTGATGGCGAATCTTCTACAGATGAAAACCCATTTCATTCATTTGACACTGAAGGGACATACACTGTTACACTAACTGTAAAAGATATTACTGGTTGTTTTAGCGAATATTCTATTACTGTAATTATAGGCGGAATTAGTATAGACGTATTGGTGAATGAACCAACTTGTTATGGTTTTTCAGATGGATCAATTGTAATTAATATTCCAGATGGTTTGGATGATCCGACCTTTACGATTACAGATGCTGACGGAGAACTATTGAATGAAGATAATAGTAATGCAGCCAATGAATTATCAACAGGTTGGTATTATTTTGAGGTTGAAGATGAATCTGGTTGTGGATCTGCAGTAGATTCTGTATTTGTTGGTCAACCAGATCAGTTGGATGCGGAAATTACAGTAGTTGATCCTTTGTGCCATGGAGATGAAACAGGTTGGGCGCGTATTGATGAGGTTTTTAACGCAACTGGAGCTTATGATGCTATAAGTTATTATTGGGCACCTAACCCGGCGGGAGACGAAGGTGTTGGGGCTGACTCTACTTGGGCTTTGGGTGCTGGTGCTTATACCGTAACGATTAATGATGAAAATGGATGTTCAACAGTGCTTGATTTTGAAGTAACTGAACCTGACTCAATGATCTTTTCAGAGTTTGGATTTGAGTATGCTTATTGTCGTTTGCATGAATACCAAAGCGGAAATGGTGTTGTGTTTGGTGCAGCAAGTGGTGGAACTTCTGGCTATACATATGTTTGGACAAATTTAGATAATGGCGAAACAAATATTAGTACTACTTGGGGTGGTTTGAACCCTGGTAATTATGAATTAACAATGACAGATGCTAATGGTTGTATGTTAACGCAGTCATTATTTCTTGATTCTTTAAATCCAATTGCTGCCTTTACTGTAGATTCTGATCAACTTAATGATGATTGCCAAGGAACTGCATATAGTCCTATTGAGGTTGATTTTATTAACAACTCTCAAAATTATGCTAACCCTAATAATCCAGCGGCGGATACTACTTTCTTTTGGAATTTGGATGATCCGAATGCAGATTGGCAAATAACGCATGACTTTTTTGAGGTATTTGATACTGCATATGGTGCTAAGGGAAACACTTATAATGTAGATGTTTGTTTAGTGGTAATCAATAAAAATGGTTGTGTAGATACGGCCTGTAAAACACTTACCATTTATGAGCCATTAGTAACCCCAGTGATAAATATTTTCACGCCAAATGGAGATGGAATTAATGATGAATTTACCTTTGAATTTAAGTCTGCGTCTATTATCGAATTTAATTGTGTAATTGTAAATAGATGGGGTGTACAGGTTGGTGAACTCAATGCCATTACGGATGGTTGGGATGGAACTGATAAGAATGGAGATCCATGTAAAGACGGTGTTTACTTTTATAAATACGAAGGCCTTTCAGACAATAGCACAAAAATAGAAGGGCAGGGGACCATACAAATAGTAAAAGGAGAGTAACGAAAGTATTTGTTAAATGTGATTAAATAACACCTCTTGCTTTTAATTCAAGGTATTTATTAATGGTATCAACCGTTAGTTTTTCTGGTGTGGTTAAAACCGTTTGAATTCCGTTTTTACGCAGTTCTAAAGCAATTTTCTTTTTATCCATTCCATATTTTTCTGCAAAGGTTTTGAAATAGATGTCACGGACGTAAACAGGTTCCATTTGTGCGGCCTTCGCAACTTCCGTATTCTCAAAGAAAATAACACAAAGCACATGCAACTGGTTAATACGCTTTAGCAGTGGTAATATTCGTTTTAAAGCATATTCGGACTCAATGTTAGTATACAACATTAGCAAACTTCTGCCTTTAATATGATTGCGAATACCATGGAAAAGCATTTCGTAATTACCCTCTAAATACCGCGTTTTTTGTTTGTACAGCAATTCCATTATACGTTGCAATTGCTTGCCAGAACGTTCGGCGGCTAATTTACTACCTAATTTGTCTGAGAAAGTCATTAATCCTGCACGGTCTCCCTTTCGCAAGCAAATATTTGAAAACGCCAAGGTTGAATTAATCGCATAATCTAATAAGGTTAATTCATCAAACGGCATTCGCATACTTCTACTCTTGTCAATAATAGAATAAATATGCTGCGCACGTTCATCTTGATATTGATTGACCATTAGTTCGTTACGGCGACTAGTTGCTTTCCAGTTTACAGTTCTAAAATCATCTCCTTGCACATAGTTTTTTATCTGCTCAAATTCATTGTTATGTCCAAGTCGTCTGATTTTTTTAATGCCCGACATGGCTGTTTTAGCAAATACTTTTAATTCGTATTGCTTCATTTGAATGATTGACGGATAGGTTGCTACTTTCTCTGCTGATTTTACGACTACTTTACGCTGTGCAAAATGAGTTAGGGTTGAAACATAAATAAAAATGTCGGAAAACTTATACTCACCACGCTCAGTGGGTCTAATGGTGTATGTAAACGATTTAATTTTATTGGGTAAAAGAGTGTCACTAAAGCTTAAATCACGCAATTGTAATTGAACGGGCGCATTATCATAAATAATTGCCGAAACACTAAAATTATAATTGTTTTGAACTACAATTTCTACTTTGTTTTGATCGCCTAATGATAATGGGTTAACCAAGTTTCGAGTGGCATGTACAGGTTTTTTCTTTCCAAATAAAATGAAAATTTCAAGCGCAAGAATAGCTAAAACTAATACCAGTAAACCTTGGCCAACTACAAAAAATATAGGAGATACAAAGCCGTACACAAAAACAAACGCAACAATAATCAACGCTATAAAAAACCGATATGATAGGAAAAGCCCGCTAAGTATTCGCATCTAATAAGCCTATCTTGGCACTTCTATTTCGTGAACAATTTCTTTAATTAATTCTTCAATGGACATACCTTCCATTTCAGCCTCTGGCGTCATGATTAAACGGTGGTTTAATACGTGCGGCGCTACAAACTGAACGTCATCCGGAATTACGAAGTCACGGCCACGAATGGCAGCAAATGCTTTGGCAGATTTTAACATAGATAAAGAAGCTCTTGGCGAACCTCCCAAATATAATCTGGCATGATTTCTAGTAGCATTGGTGATTTCAGCAATGTATTTTAATATTTGATCTTCAATTCTAACTTTCTCAACTAAATCTTGAATTTCTTGCAAATCTGCAGCAGTGAAAACTGATTTTACGTCGTCTAACGAAGGAGACTTGATATTGTTTTTATAACGTTTCAATATTTCATGCTCATCTTCCAAAGACGGATAATCAATCTTAATTTTAAATAAGAAACGATCCAATTGTGCTTCAGGTAAATTATAAGTTCCTTCCTGTTCAACGGGGTTTTGAGTGGCTAAAACCAAAAATGGAAAACTCATTTTATAGACCTTAGAGTCATAAGAAATTTGGCGTTCTTCCATCACCTCAAACAAAGCTGCTTGTGTTTTTGCTGGTGCACGGTTAATCTCATCAATCAATACAATATTTGAAAATATAGGACCTTGCATAAAGCTAAATGTACCGTCTTTCATGTTGTAAACTGAGGTTCCAATAACATCAGAAGGCATTAAATCTGGTGTAAACTGGATTCTGGAAAAATCAACAGAAAGCGTTTTAGCCAAAACTTTAGCTGTTAAAGTCTTGGCAACTCCTGGCACCCCTTCTAACAATACATGACCATTTGAAAAAATTGAAATAAGCAATAAATCAACCATTTCATGTTGACCAATTACAAAGTTTCCAATTTGCTCACGTGTGGCAGTTACCTTTTTATTAATAAAGCCCAAATTTAACCCTGGTGTAAATAGCGAACTGGCTTCAGAGGCATATGAGCCTTGCTCAATTTTATCTGCAATAGGCAAATCAGTAGCACTTTGCTCAGGCGTTACGGATTGATTTTCATTCGCACCTATTGGGTTAACATTGTTTTCTTGCCCTTCGTTATTTTCTTGAGGTTGATCGTTATTATTTTCTTCCATCATCTACAGTTTTTGTAAAATAGTTCAATTTTTTGGTGCAATTCAATCAACTCTTGATCTGATACTTCTATCGTGCTTTCAAGTCGATTAAATGTGTTAAATATATCTATTATCTCATCTTTAGGTATATGCGACTTAATGGCCACTTTTGTAAAGAATTTATCATCCAGTTTATTGCTTTGAATATAGTAATGCTCTGCAATAAAATTAAGAAAGGTTTTTTGCTTTAATTTAATCAATTTATTGTGTTTCTTTTCTTGTAAGTAAAGAGAGGACAAGGTGTTGATATATTGCAATGACATGTTTTCTTTTGATTCGCTTGGAGGAACAACTTTTTGCATTCGTTTCCCTTTAAATAAGGCATATAATACAGCTCCTATCAATAGAATTAAAAAAGCCCATAAAAGGGGAGGGTTGTTCATGATGAACTGTAAAATACTTTCCCTTTTTTCACCATCTCCACCGCCCGAATCTCCGTCACCGCTTCCTGATTGTGATCGTTTATAATGATATTTAAGATTGTATTTGTCCCACTGTACACGTCCTGGAGGTATATGTCGCAATACATTTTCAGCATATTGAAACCCATCACGTTTCATCATGCTAATATTGGTAAATACGTATGGGTTAGAGTGCAGGAAAAGTTGACCTTCACCATATTTTATTTTAATAAAGTTGACTTGTGCATGATTGTTTGATCCTAAGTTCACAACAGTATCCCCTTCCATGTAAACATAAAAGGCTTCAGGGTCAAAGTAGTCCCAAGTTTTTTGCTGTACTTTATTATTGTGGACAAACTTAAACTCATACCGTTTACCTCTAAAGTTGTCATGCTCAAATTTGAAATATTGCGAGGAATCAATGATCTCCGTTGCAAATATGTCATCTGGATTATAACAAATTAAATTGAGTAAAGTATATGGAAATTCTTCGGTTGAAATAAAGCCAGTATTTCCTGTCCGAATGAAGTCCATTAAAAAGTTGGTAGATGAATCTGATAAGTAGTTTTCACCGCCCACAAAGAAGTAAATGTCATTCACATCTGGATCATCCTCTAAAATCTCTTCCAAATTGTCATCCAATTCTAAGAAATTGCCAAAAAGTCCGGTAGTGTCTAATAACTCTTTAAGCATATAAGTTCCGTATGGTCCCTTGTCTGCTGGGTCATAGGTCATGCTCCAATCATCTGTGATATAGGTTTCACTTTTCTCCCTAAAACCAAAGAAATAGAGTAGTGCTACTAATAAAAGTACTGCACCACCAACAATCGCTATTTTACTGTATTTATTCAATTATTTAACTCCCAATTTATCTAGAAAACGCGTGAAATTTGGTTTAACTTGTTCAAACTTGTCTGCATCTAATTCTCTTTTTCCGTACCAAATAATTTCAAAATAACTAACGGAGATATTAAAATCTTCAAATTCATTTTTACCCGACATTTCGCGCAAATAATGGAAGTTGGTTTTTTCCTTTTCCCATTTGATATGTTTTTTTTCAGCTAAGTCTCTAACAATAAACATAAAGTAAATTCGTACCGCACCACGATAATCTTTTTTAGCTAAAGCCTCTTGTAATAAACGCTGTAATTCTGTTAGCGGAATCTCAATTGGATTAACTTCTTCAATATTGAAATTACCGTCACCAATTTTAATTTTTGAGCCTTTGCGTTCAGCATTAACAAATAGATAATAAATGAGATACATGAGCCCTACAGCAAATACACCAAGCAAAAGGTAACCTAGCCATGAAAGCCCACCAAAACTTGGGGCGCTGTAATTTGAACTTCTAGGCGGAGGTGAACTTTGTGGCCGCGGACGATTTTCTGCGCCATCATATCGGTCGCCAGCTCCGTCTCCGCCACCACCGCCGTATCCATTGCCACCGCTTCCGCCGCCGCCTTCACCACGCTCGTATAAACGACGCTCTCTTTCATAGTCTTCATTAGACTCGTACGTCCATTGCCGTCCTGGTCCATCTTCTTGGCCTTCATAACGAATACCATCTCGAATGTCTTGCCATTTGTTTTGATCTAAACCATGGTCATAGATTTCATCATTCTGCCCAAAAGAAAGGCAAGACCACAATAATAGCGCTATGGTAAATAGTTTAGTCAAAATCTAATTCAGTTTCATAACTACGGTTTCTTTTTCCAAATTTATCCAATCGTTCATACAAGCCCTTGGCAGTTTTTCGTTCTTGAACCGAATGGTGGTTCAATGAAAAAGAAATCATACAAATGCTAAACATCATAAAGAAATAAAGCATATAAATGGCGACATGCACAACAGCAATAACTACACTATATCCATCCACTACTGTGATTAATGTTTGGCGTAAAAAATCATCTATTATCATCATTAAACCTGCAACTGGGTTATGAAGAATAAAGAAGAAAATAACTGTAATGGCGACTAATGCTAAAAAGGATACGAGTGAGTCTCCATAGCCACCTTTGCCAAGGTCAAATGAGCGACTAAAAGCGGTGAAAAAATCCTTTTTTTCATGAATAATAATAGATGGAATGGCGTTTAAGAACGGAGCAACTAGGATAACGAAAAGTAAAAGTACTCCAGGTGAAAATAAGAAGATGCTATAAATAAGTAGTGCGTATAGATAAAGCCAAATGAAATGCTTTACCATAAATTTCAAGTAATTTCTCAGCAAATTATCTTCTCGTTTATCAATAATAACGAAATAGGCAGCTGCAATAAGCATGGCAAATGGGACACACCAACCAAATAATTTATAAAACTGAAAATCATTACCCGTTCCAAATAAAGTTCCAAAGGTTTGATACCAAATCATTGTGAAATTAAACCGCTGATGTTCTAAATAAAAGATAACAGAAACTAATGCAATAATAAATGGTGAAATCACATTAAAGAAAATACGAGACAAACGGGACATATTGCTAATGAGCAAAGTAAATGTATCTGTAAAAATTTCGCCAGGTTTACGAATTTTAAACCAGTTGATTTTTCGTTTCGGTATAAATCGGGGTACTTCTTTAACTTCTATTTTCTCAGGATGGTTTTTGGCCACCATAAATGGATAAATGACATAATAGAAGATGATGATTCCAAAAGAGCCAAATATGATGAGCATTTTAATAATTACTGGAATTTCTTTATACCACCGAGTTACAAAACTCTCTAAAGCACCAGCCATTATGAAAAAAGGAATTAAGCTGAGCATTATGACTAAACCTCTTTTTGCTGCAAATACTAAAGATTGCACGCGCGAGTATGATTTAGGAAATATAAGACCATTACCAACCGTTAATCCAGCGGCACCAGCAATTACAATTGCTGAAATTTCAAAAGCGCCGTGTATCCATATTCCTAAAAAGGAAGCAAATAAAAGTCCTTTACCTTTAAACCACCATTGGAAAGCGCCTAACATAATGCCGTTTTGTAACATCACCCAGTAGGTTCCAAGTGTAAATAAAATTCCACCTACAAATGCATAAAATGCAACCCTAATATTATTGACGGTAATTTCAAAGAACATGGAACCACCTGGCGAGTCGCCATAAATCCCCAAAGGATTGTTATTTGCAATATTCTCTTCAGTAATAGTAATATAATGATCACCTAAAATTATGCTTGCAAAATTGCTGTCATAATGTTGTGATACTACGCCAACAATAATTGCCAAAACAAAAAACAAAAACGCAGCTAGCATGTTACGGCGAGCACGATAAACCTCAAGCGGAACAGTTTCTTTCCAAAATTTAATGAAATTACCAATTGGCTGTTTGCGTTGTCGGTAAAGGCTTGTAAATACTCCTTGCGAAAGTTGATTTAAATAAACCCGAACTGAACGGCGCGGATAAAATGTTCTGGCGTAGGATAAGTCTTCAGTGATTTCAGTGAATAATTCAGATACTTCATCAGGATCGTTGCTCTTATTCGAAGATAATTTTTCGAATCTCGCCCACTTCTTCTTATTCTGTTTTATGAAATCCGTTTCCTTCATTTAGCGCCTTGAAGCCTAAAAATAACATTTTTTTTTGCTCATATTTCAATTTTTTAGTGTTTGTTGGAATCAACTTATTTAATTCGATTAAGGTCTTTCGTCGGCTTAGTGATGCAACTCAACGATAAATCGTTTTATTGTATACTTCAAATTCCGTACATTCGTCCTTGTAAACCATTTTAAAACCAATCAATATGTTAAAAGAATTTAAGAAATTTATACTTACTGGTAATGTGCTAGACCTAGCAATTGCAGTAATCCTAGCAGGTGCCGTTAGCCTTGTTGTAAAGGGGTTTGTGAATGATATCATGATGCCAATTGTAGGGCATTTTACAGGAGGAGTAGATTTTGCAGAAATGAAATACATATTGACAGAAGGTGTAGCTGAAGGCGTTGCAGCTGACGGTACGGTAATTCCTGCAATTACTGAAAATGCAATTATGTATGGTAACTGGATTAATGCAATCATCAACTTAGTAATTGTTGGGTTTGTATTGTTCATGATGGTAAAAGCAGCCAATAAAGCAAAAAAGAAAAAAGAAGAAGCTCCAGCAGCTCCACCAGCACCTTCAAAAGAAGAAGTATTGTTAGGTGAAATTAGAGATTTGCTGAAAAAGTAAATAAAACAACACAAATTATAATCGAATGAAAAGAGTACTAATGTTAGCCATTGGTTTGGCAACAACTATGGCCTATGGCCAAATCACCGAAGGAGAGGCAGATTTAGTAAAAGTGAGCAAGGACACCATTGATGGTTGGAAAAAAGGTGGATATTTTAGCCTGAATGGCTCGCAAGTAAGTTTAACTAATTGGGTAGCTGGGGGACAAAATTCAGTTTCAATAAACAGTTTATTTGGATTGTATGCTAATTTGAAAAAAGGTTCAATGACTTGGGAAAACTCTTTGGACTTTGGATACGGATTATTAAACCAAGGCGAGAAGTTGTTTAACGTAGATGAGAAGTGGATTAAAACGGATGACCGTTTAGATTTGACTTCGAAGTTTGGACAAAAAGCATCTGATTCGTGGTATTATGCAGCATTAACTAATTTTAGAACTCAAACTACAGCTGGTTATGGTCCTGATGATAATGTAACTGAAATTTCAGGATTTTTAGCTCCTGCATATTGGTTAACAGCAATCGGGATGGATTATAAACCAACTATGAAGGAAGATACTGAGTTTAGTTTGTTTATAGCACCAATTACAGCCAAGTTAACATTTGTAAATGATACTTTATTGGCTAACGCAGGTGCATTTGGGGTAGATAAAGCCTTTATTGATGCAAATACTGGGTTATACAATCCTGGGAAGAAATTCCGCCCTGAGTTTGGGGGATATATGAGAATGAAATACAAAACTAAATTGGCGCCGAACATTACGTTCACAACTAAATTAGATTTGTTCTCAAATTATATTAAAAACCCATCTCGAATTGATGTGAACTGGGAAAACTTGTTGGAGATTAAATTATGGAAATTTTTATCTGCAACTGTTTCTACTCATTTGATTTATGATGATGATGTAGATGTTAGTATAACTGATGAATCTGGTAATACATCTGTAGGGCCACGTGTTCAATTTAAAGAAGTATTTGGATTAGGATTATCTTGGAAATTTGATCAATAAATTGGATTAAAACATTCAATAGAAGCACTTCAGGGATTGACTTGAAGTGCTTTTTTTGCCTTATCCATCAACTATTTGTATCTTTATCCCGTTTAAAGACTTATATATATAAAGAAAAGGAATATGCAGGTTGTGAAATTATATCAAAGTGAATGGATAAAAAGACTTTTTGTCTTGACTATTCTATTCCTTGGAATTTCTTTTAATTCTCATGCAAATTTTTCAATTGAAGGTCATTATCAAGGCAAAAAATTATATATTCAAAGCCCCGCAAATGAAGACGGTTTTGGATTTTGTATTAACAAAGTTACCTTGAATGGAGATGTGATTCCGGTTGATATTTATGCAAGTGCTTTTCAAATCGATTTAAGTGAATATGATATTGAAATTGGGCAAGAAGTAATTATTGTTTTTGAACATGATGAGGGATGCAGACCAAAGCTTTTAAATCCAGAAGTATTGCGCCCAGCTAGTACATTTGTTTTACAAGAGATTACATGTACTCCTGAAGGAGTTTTAACATGGTCTACAACTGATGAGTCTGGTAAGTTAAATTATTTAATTGAGCAGTATAAGTGGAATAAGTGGGTGGTTATTGGTGAAGTGAGCGGAACTGGATTGCCAGAATTATCAAACTATACCTTTAACATATTACCACACTCAGGTGAAAATACAATTCGTGTATCGCAAATTGATAATACAAGTAAGAAAAGAGTGTCGCAATCAGTTACTTTTGTTTCTAAAGTGTCAGGCGAACCTAAATTGAATGTGATTAAAGACAGTAAAGTAATCGAATTTTTAGTTGACGGAAAATCAGCCAAAACGAAATATGAAATTTTTGATGCTTATGGTAATATTGTAAAGAAAGGGTTTAATTCATCTGTGAGTTATGCTAATCTTCAGCCAGGTGTTTACCACATCAATTACGATAATAAAAACGATCGAATTATTGTGAAATAGTCGGTGATAAGAATAAAATTTAAAGCCCAGGCATTTATGTCTGGGCTTTTTTATTACGCTAATTATTCCTTTTCTAACTCAACATATAAATCGTTACCATACACAAATGTAGGCGAGCTAATAATTAGTTTATCTGATGATAGTTCTATAATAGTAACCTCACTTTCAAAAGTATAAACTATGGCCATTGAATCTCCACTAGAATCTAGAACATAATGTGTTTCGAATACTTCAATATCGCCATCTAAACTCAGTTCAACTGTTACAGGACAAAGGCCGTCAGTTCCACAATCTTTAAAGTCTAGGGTCATGCTTTCTCCCATTGCTATTAAGTTTAATGCAGAACCGTCAATATCGTCCACGGCAGTCATTACTGTGGCATTCCATTTTCCTAATAAGTTGTTTTTAGCTTTTTTCTCTTTACTGCATGATGCAAATAGCAAGCCTGCAAATAAAAGGTAGATCAATTTATTTTTCATAAGTGTATTGTATTGTTTCAAACAAAATTAGGAATGATTTAACGAGAGAAATAATTGAAAAAAGCAGATTCAAAATGACTTTTGCAATAAATGCAAATTCGGTCAATTAAATTGTTTTAAGCCTAGCTAACTTTATTTATTCAATTTCAGCTAGATCTGCACCCGTGCTAGCATTCATTCTAAACTTTATTGAATCTAATGCTGCCTCGTAAATAATAAACAATGTATCAGGCTGAGTAGCATAGTAATTGATACTGTTCGAGAATTTGTCTTTCGTAATGCCATGATCTTCAAAAATTGATAAAGAAGAAGAATCTAAGGCATCTCGATACAGATCAACACGAGCAAATTGACGTTGAAAATGAGATTCTAAAATTTGTAAATCTACAATGACAGGTATTAGCGCCTCACGTTCTAAAACGTCCAAAGGCAATTCTTCAGTCGTATCTCCACCGCATGATAGCAGTAGCAACGTAAATATGTAGACAAGTCGTTTTATAACAAGAGTTTATTTAACGTCAAACGTCATTCGGCGCCCTGTATTGCCTTCAACAACCTTATTATCTGTGTAAACAATAGTGCCATTTACAAAAGTAGTGTCAATAGAGTGGCTAAATGTAAAACCTTCAAATGGAGACCATCCGCAATGATACAAAACATTTTCTTTAGCAACAGTAAGAGATGTATTCGGGTCAACAATTACTAAATCAGCAAAGTAACCTTCACGAATATAACCACGCTTTTGGACATTAAAACACTGTGCTGGTGCATGACACATTTTTTCAACAGCTCTTTCAATACTAATTTTACCTTCTTTGGCTTTTTCCAAAATTGCTAAAACTGCATGTTGCACTAATGGTCCACCTGATGGTGCATTGAAATAATTGTTTTCCTTTTCTTCAATTGTATGCGGAGCATGATCTGTTGCTAAAATATCAATTCTATCATCATTCAAAGCTTCCCAAATTGCATCTTGGTCACTTTGTTTTTTTACCGCCGGGTTCCATTTAATATAGGTGCCCTTTTCATCATAATCTTTGTCTGAAAACCATAAGTGATGCACACATGCTTCTGCAGTAATGCGTTTTTCAGTTAACGGAATGTCATTTCTGAATAAATCCATCTCTTTGGCAGAAGAAAGGTGCAGAATATGTAAACGTGTATCGTATTTTTTTGCTAATCCTGCAGCTAATGATGAGGATAAATAACAAGCTTCATCACTTCTAATTTCTGGGTGATATTTAATTGGCATTTCCTCGCCATATTTTTCTTTGTACAAAGCCAAGTTTTGTCTAACAGTTGCTTCATCTTCGCAATGTGTAGCAATAAGCATTGGACATTTTGAGAAAATCCCAGTTAAGGTAGTTTCATTATCTACCAACATGTTCCCAGTTGATGATCCCATAAATACCTTAACACCGCAAACATTGGTTGGGTCAGTTTTTAGTACCTCTTCTATATTATCATTACTTGCTCCCATAAAAAAGGAGTAATTAGCAATAGACGAATTCGCTGCAATGTCATACTTATCTGCCAACAATTCTTGCGTTAAGGCATTAGGTTTAGTATTGGGCATTTCCATAAATGAAGTAATACCTCCAGCAACTGCTGCGCGCGATTCACTTCTAATATTGCCTTTATGTGTTAAGCCCGGCTCTCTAAAATGTACTTGGTCATCAATCATTCCTGGAATCAATAATTTTCCATTCAGATCAATTACTGTTGCATTATCGTCAGAAATTGAAGGAGCACTTTTTTCAATATCTTCCCCATTAATTAAAAGGTCAGATTCAAAACTCTTGCCTTCATTAATTATTTGTGCATTTTTTAGAAGATACTTAGCCATAGCGTGCAAATTTTATGCTGCAAATTTACGGTTTAAATCGAGATTAGAAAAGACATTTGTCAGCTGAAATGGTTTCTGAATTAAGTTAGTTGCGCAAATCAATAATGATATCTGAAATAATTCATTTAGTTTTAATCTCAAAACAAAAGTTAATGCAAAAAATCTCACATAATTGGAATGTTGTTTTATTGGTAACTGTGTTCGTTTTTTCAGGATTTTCAAGTTATGGACAGTCCTCAAGAGATTACTATAAGCAAAATCAGGAAATTCAGAAAAAGATAAACGCTTATCGCACAACCGTTTTTAATCAAATTAAAGATGGTCAGCTTAATGCAGTGGAGTTAAACTATGGATATGAAAATTTGGTGATGTCAAATTATCAAAAAAGTTTAGTAACTAATCTTACGTTAGAATCTGTTGTTCATTATTTGGATCTGAATGAGATTGAAAGTATCTACCTCATGCAACATAATTTTGATGGTATTCTTGAAATTGTCCGTAACAATGGCTTCTTTTTATCTAAAGGAGCCCGAATTGAGGTGATTGATCCGCGAAATATTACTAAAAGTGGTATTATTCCACGGTACAATAAATCAGGAGACGACAGTTTGGCAATGCAAAAAGGAACTTTTTTACTGAAAGAAAAGAATGCGATTAAAAATGGAATTGCGGTTTCTAACTTTTCGCAAGAGGAAAAGGAATTTCTGAATGTTTTTTTGAGTTATGAGATTACTAATTTATGGGATGTTTGGAAATGGGATTTTAAAACAGAGGAGGCTCTATTGGAGAATCGGATTAATTTTCAACGGGTTGATTCTTTAGCGCATTGCGAAGCACAATTGTTTCTAAGGAATTACCCAAATTCAGAATTCAGCGAATTTATTAATACCTATATTTTAAGAGATTTAAAAATCAAAAACTTTGCAGTTGGAATGGATCCTATTTATTTGGGTACGTTAATTCCTACAGGAGAATTGTGGAACTACGTTAAAGTGCCGCCATTATATGTCAATTTAGGTTTAAGGGTTTATTATAAAAATGCATTTGTAAATTTTATGGGGGGTGTCACAGCAGGAGGTTTACGTCAAACAATTTATCAAGACACAATATGGTCGAGAGGGATAACTACCTTAACGGGAGATGTTTCTTTAGGGTACTGTTTTGACATAACGAATCAGTTTAATATTACGCCGCTTATTGGTATTAGGAAAATAGTGAATTTGGGTCCAAAAAAGGAAGGGAAAACAACCCGTTTCTACTCGCAAGTGCCATGGGCGTTTGGAATGGAGTTCGTTTACGGCGGAATCTCCGATTCTCATAATTATGTTAATTCACAGTATTCACGAGGTAGAATAAGAAGTGGTTTCGGTTTAAAAATAATGTATCAAAATCCAGGTTATGAGCAGGTGTTACCAGAGCTAAGTGGGGGACTTTGGACAATTACATTGGGCTTGAATCTAGCAATTTTCGGAGAAAAATTTGACAACTAATAATCCTGTGCTAAAACTTTGATCAGTTCTTTCTTGCCAGAATAATATAAAAAAATAAGACCGCCCTTACAGAAAGAGCGGCCTTAACCCAAAACCCATGAATCATTTAGTCTAATTCAGTTATGGTAATTGCGATTACCGTGCCAAAAAGTGGTTGCAACAAAAAATTAGGAAATATTTAACAATTGCTATGGCTGATAAAAACTAGTTGGAAAGTTGAATGTATATCTGCTGAAAAATTTTAGAAAACAAAAAAATAAGACCGCTCTTACAGAAAGAGCGGCCTTAACCCAAAACCCATGAATCATTTAGTCTAATTCAATTATTGTAATTGCGATTACCGTGCCAAAAAATGGACACAACAAGAAATTAAGAAATATTTAACAACTAGTTAGATGCACTATTCATTGGGATGTAGAATGAGGAATTCAAAATATACTAGTGAGGATCAATGCTCTCCAATATAGCTTTCGCAATTGCCGGCTGAGATTCTTGAAGTTGTTGACTGAGGTACTCGAAGTCACAACTTCAATCGGCGCATTTTCCAAACACCAAAAATGGCTTCTTTAAAAATGCTGGTACTCATTTTAGAAGTTCCAAATTCACGATCAATAAATGTAATAGGAACTTCAACCACTTTAAAGCCGTGCTTTAATGCGGCGTATTTCATGCAAATTTGAAAAGCATATCCTTTAAAAGTCACCGCGTCAAAGTTGATTTTTTCTAAAACCTTTCGGTTATAACATTTAAACCCTGCGGTGGTGTCTTTAATTTTAATCCATAAAATGGTACGCACATACCATGAGGCAAAATAAGACAGTAATAAACGCTTACGATCCCAATTGGCAACCTTACCGCCTTTAACATAACGCGAACCAATGGCTAAATCTGCCCCATTTCTGCAGGCATCTAATAAGCGCACCAAATCATCAGGATTATGCGAAAAATCCGCATCCATTTCAATTAAATGCTCATAACCGCGCTCTAATCCCCAACGAAATCCATGTAAATAAGCTGTGCCTAATCCTAATTTGCCTTCACGTTCTTCAATGTGTAACCTATCCGGATATTGCGCTTGCAATCCTTTAACAATAGCACCTGTGCCGTCTGGAGATCCATCATCAACAATTAATAAGTGAAACACTTCTTCCAACGAGAATACCTTGTGAATCATTTTCTCAATGTTCTCCTTCTCGTTATAGGTTGGTATGATAACTAAGTTTTTCAAATCTATTTATTGCCAGTTTTCGTCTTAACTTTAGCTTGAATATGGGTGCGCTAAGATAATTTATTTTATTGAATCTTTATAATTCTTCAAATCTGATCTGTTTGTTTTTTGTTAAATATTCTTAAATCTAATTTTTTTACCAATTATCAGCAATTAGGTAGACTTTCGTAAAAAGACCCCACAATTGAGTAAACAGTTGCATATGATGCGAAAAAAGGACTTACTTTTGTTCAAAACCAACGCATTGAAATTATTAGGTTTAATCATACTGCTTATTTCTTCTGGATTGATTTATGCTCAAAATCAAAAGAATATTGTCTTGCTTGATAATTGGACAGATACTACAATTGAAAAGGGGTTGGGAGATGCTGTTTTTAATGATGTTTGGGGATTTACATATGGTCAGAATAATTATTGTGCATTAGGTTCTTCTATCGGCACACATATTTTTCAAGTTAATGATGATGGGTTAAGCTATATTGACTTTAAAGCAGGTAAATACCAAAACAGGTATGTCGAGCACCGCGATTTTAAAATCTATAAAAATTATCTATACGGTGTTTGTGATGAAGGGGAGAGCAGTTTGCAAATTTTTGATCTTTCATATTTGCCAGACTCCATTCATAAAGTATATGATAGTGATGCCTTTTTTAGTGTTTGTCACAATATTTATATAGACACCATTAATGCAAAACTGTATGCTTGCGCACCGAATGAAATTGGCATGCAAATACTAGATTTGTCTGATCCTATAGCACCAACATTAGACTATTTTTTGAGTGAATTACCTTATGTGCATGATTGCTACGTCAGAAATGATACCGCTTATTTAAATGCGGGATTTAGTGGCTTGTACATTTACAATTTTAGTAGTGGCTCACCTGTCGAATTGGGAATTTTAGATTTTTATCCGAACCAAGGTTATAATCATAGTGGGTGGCTTTCTCCTAATGGGGAAACCTATGCATTTATAGATGAAACCGAAGGTACAAAGGTTAAAATTTGTGAAACAGAGAATTTAGCATCCATCTCAATTTCAGAAACATTTGGCACTTCAAATTTTGAAGATTATGTACCACATAATGTGATTTTGTTGGATAATTTGGCCTTTGTATCTTATTATAATGAAGGATTAAGAATATTCGACATTAGCCAAGCGCCGGTTGAGGAAATAGGAGTTTATGATACTTTTTTAGAGGATACAAAGTATAAACTGAATGGGGCATGGGGCGTTTATGTATTTGAAGAGCAAAATCAAATTTTAGTAGCAGATCGGCAAAGTGGTTTGTTTTTATTTTCATTTCCTATTCAAGTATTAAATGCAAAAAATGAAGGAACATTTGTTACAGGATCACCATTTATAGATAAAAACAGTATTCTAATTCCTAGAGATTATTTGCGTGCGGATGATTTAACATTTACAATTGCTGGGGCAGACGGTCGCATTGTTTACAATCAAGCAAATTACCTCAATTATGTAAACATTCCGCTAACCTTGGCGGCAGGAACCTATGTTTATGCTATTTACAATGAGTTTGGTGACTTTGTAGAAGGAGGGAAATTTGTCAAATCGAATTAAAAATTGCCTGTTCATAACTCCAATCAGTTCATTTAAAAGCACGCGCTATTCTTTGCATCTTTGTTAGTATTGAAAAAAGAGGAGATGAAGCAAATTGTATGGTTAGTGGTATTTGGATTTTTAGTTGGATGTGTTCCAATTAAGAAATATAAGGACTTAGAGGCCAACTATAAAAAATGTCAGGATGAACAGTCCGACTATAAAACCAAAGCGATTGATTACGAAAATCAAGTAAAAGAGCTTAACGTTCAGGTTGGTGTTTTACGCAGTGGTTTAGAAACCTTGCAAGCAGATACTTCTCGCATTGGTGATCAGCACAGACAGTTGATGGTTGATTATGAAAAGACACAGCAGTTAAACAAAGTATTGGAGAATAAGTATAATGAGCTTTTAAAGTCAGGTACATCAGAAAATGCTTCGTTAATTCATGACTTAGAAGCTACACGTATTGATTTACAACAAAAAGAAGATCGCCTTAACAAATTAGAAAAAGAGTTAAATGCTCGTGAGCGCGCATTAATTCAAAAAGAAGATCGAATTAATGAATTGGAAAGCATGTTGAAAAACAAAGAAGAAGCTTCACGTTTATTAAAAGACAAAATCGCATCTGCCTTACGCGGCTTTACAGATAAGGGAATATCAGTGGTTGAACGAGATGGGAAAATTTACGTAAGTATGGAAGCACAATTATTATTTGCTTCAGGAAAAACAGCCGTTAATAGCGAAGGTGAGCGTGCCATTGTAGATTTGGCGGTAGTGTTAGAGTCACAAAAAGATATTGATATTTTAGTAGAAGGACATACAGATTCTGATGCATTGAGAAGCGGATCGCATCCTAAGGATAACTGGGAATTGAGCGTTTTACGTGCAACATCTGTTGTAAAAATCATGTTGGATAATTCTACAATGGACCCTACGTCAATTTCGGCGTCAGGACGTTCAGAGTTTCATCCTGTAGATCCGGACAACAAAGCAAAAAATAGAAGAATTGAAATTATAATCACACCGGATTTAAGCGAATTGTTTGAGTTAATCTCTAACGATCATGACTAATTATTTATTGAATAAGGGCTTTAAATAATTGTCTAGAGATTGGTCGAATAATCTACAACAACAAAGCGATCCAAATATTGGGTCTACAAACCTCTCCAACTACCAATGGAGGGGTTTTTTGTTTTTGTATTGGTGCTTGGGTGGAATAAATTGAGAATGGAAAGGCTCTGTAAAACATCTTAAATATTCAGAAAAGGAAGTGAGTTACCCCAAAGATTCTTGAGTGCCTATCCGGATGTATTTATTCTCTAAAGCGTACATAATAACTGGAATGATATTACGGCATCCAATCCGCTCAATCATTCTTCTTCTATGCGTTTCAACAGTGCGTTTGCTATTATTTAAGATTTGAGCTGTTTCTTGTGTAGATTTTCCTTTCCCTAATAACCCGAGTATATTTAGTTCCTTGGCGGTGAAAAAAGAATCTCGCAAATAAGCTTCACCAAAAAGTCGTTCCCGAATATCTGCTGGAAATAGGATATCAGATGCATTTTCAAACACCAAGTTCTGTACAGTCTCAATCACCATTTCAGGTGCGGCATCTTTTGTTAGGAAGGCATTTACATTATTGGTGCTTGCAAATAAAAAATTCTCAAAAATGCGACTTTCAGATGAAAGCAAAAGCGTACTAATATTAGGGTTTTCTTTTTGAATTTTTGATAAAGCAAAATAGTCTTCATCTGCGCACGTGTCAAACAGTATCAAGTCAATTTCATTGAGGTTGCAGTCATTTAGCTCATCAACGGTACTAAAATCGTGAACAACCTCAATGGTATCAATTGCATTCAAATACAATGTAAATCCTCTTCTAAAGAGTTGGGCGGTATCTATAAATATGACTTTTATTTTTTTCATTTTCTATGGCTTACTATCCAATAATAGCAAACTTGTATGAGATTTATCGCCTGTTTAACTAGGTGAGTTCATAAGTGGTTTGTTTGTTTTATAAGTGGTAGCACTGAATGAAATGGTGGTAATTTGGAAAAAAAATAACTGTTACGCGCCACCCTTCGACAAGCTCAGGGCGAGCAAGCGCGCAACAGCTTTTTTATAAGTGGTGTTTTTTGCTTTTAAACAATGGGTTTAAAACACCTTTCTTACTTACTATTCAATGTTGATAGAAAGAATTCTTGTTTTAGACTTTCCTCCTGAAAGAATCTGAATTTTATCATCAGATATATAATGATCTGTAGGTTTAATGAACATACTATAATTTTCGTTTTGCTGAATTAACGTTCGAGTGAGATCTCCCGTTTCTATGTTAATTCTTACCATAGCTAAACCAGTTTTTTTAAACCCTGGGCTTTCTAGTATTTTATCTTCTGGAATGTTGAAAACACCATCTTTATAATTCCCTGGGACATCATTAAACAAAATCACTAAGCTGCCGCGAGATTGCATCTCGTGGCTAAATCGCCACTAATACAACTCCGCTTAACAAACCCTTATTACCACTGTAATCTGAGGCACTACTATACATATATTCTTCTGGTCTAAAAACCAAACTTGCGTCTACCGGATTATTATGAATATATCTAATTTTCTCTGAGATAACTTTATTGCTCCAAATTTCTATAGGATGATTATCGTGTCGCCAAAATTGAAATTGATGTACACTTGAAGTTTTATTGGCTGCTTTTTTAAATGTTGCAATGAGATTTTCTTTTCTACTTTCTTTTGGATTTTCCATTATAGCTTTAACAACTGCTTTGCTAGTATGACGCTTAAAATCACCAAGAATTTGTCCTGGATTCAACTCTCCAATACTTCTAAATGCCAAATGAACATGGTTGGACATTATGCACCAAGCATAAATCTCCATACCTTTGTTTTGCTGGCAATAAGTTAAACTGTCAAGCAAGATGTTTTTGTATTCATTGCGAGTAAAAACGTCTATCCACTCTACGACAGCGAAACTTACAAAATATGCTGATTCTGGATTATGAAATTTATAGTTACGTGACATCTTTGGGTTAATGTTATCAAGATAAAGATAGTGGTTAATTTAAAACTACCACAAGATGCAATCTCGCGGCGGACTTGGGGATCATTTTGAACAAAGAACGGCCGCCTTAAATGACGACCGTTGACTTTTTTTGTAATGTTACTTAAATACCCTTTGTAGCGAGATTCAATCTCTCGGCAGCTGGGTTTTTCTTAACTAATTAGGTTTATAACTGTACCCTTTATACCTTCTAAACTCGCTGTAAGTCATTGTGTTTTTTAACGGAGAATTTTGATAATTTGAGTAGGCATTTCCAGTACCAAAAGTCATTTTTGTTTCAGGTCTTGGCAAAAGTCCAGCGGGTGATTTTGCGGGACCAATTGCCCCAGTGCTCTTAGAGGAAGAAGAAGATAATGAGCTTTGAGTAGCAACACTACTATTAGAAGGCTGACTGGCATTAGAACTAAAAGGTTTAAAGGTAAACTGAGGAATTGAAGGAGTTTGCATGTATCTGCTCGTTCCATAATAATCAGCTCCTCTAGGTCGTAACATATTAATAGGAGTGTCTCCTATTTTAGTGTCAGCAGCAATTGCTTCGATAGTAAGATACGTTAATGTTGTAGCTTTACTTGCGTATACGATCGCCATTGCAGATGAATACTCCGTTACAGCCAATCCGTAACCATATCCAGCATATGCATAACCGGTACTAATAAAACCTCCTGCAGCAGGAGCCCAAAGGGGCGCAGTACCAATAACAACCCCTGCTGCCGCCGTATATAAGAATGCTTTCCCTATGGTTTCAAGGTGACTCATGCTAGTCTTTGCCCTTGCAAGCATATTACTATGAATTGTACTTTCCCAAATTCCATTACTACTTTCTTGTACAGCATTATAATCAACACCACCCCAATCGTATTTATTATACATAGCAGCAAAATAGGTTGTTGATATTTGATGATTTTTTACCATTGCTCGTGCAGTATGATAAGCGTTTGAACTGTATCTCCAGTTTTCGTAACTTCTACCTGAAAATCCATCATTGCCCATAATTGCGTTCATTCTATTCGCATGAACTTGTGCGTACGAATAACCTAAACTGGATACATTTGTAGGGCGAAATGGTCTCTGAAAATAAGTCTTTAAACTTGGGTTACCCGCAGGTGTACTTTCAAGTCCTTCTAATTCTATATGATCAATAACTCTATTCTCACTAAATGCATAAGGGCTATTATGCGGATACGTAGCCTTTAACGGATCTTCCGCAAAAAACCTGCCAATTCTAGGATCATGCATACGGTACTTGTAATTTATAGAATTCCCTTCTCCTTTCACTTCATCATCCTTCTCTTGTCCTTGGAAACCATAACGATAGATGTTACTTGTCTGCTGTCTTCCTGGCATTTGCATACCATAAGGGTAATAATCTGCAACAGAAACAATCTCAGCCGTATAATTAGCACCATCATACAATTTACGATCAGTAACTACAGTGCGTACATTCCCTAAATGGTCTTTTAATTCGTACATTTTATTACCAATAGTTCTGGTAAACAAGTTTTCTGGCGAGTTATCCTGAATGATGTGTGGTTGCAAACATAAATCTGCTTTTAGGTAATTGTCATAAGCTGCTACTGGAACAATAGTTTGTATTGAAGGTGTTGGAATTCCTCCAGGATCAGCTGCAATCATGATATCGTTATTGCTATCGATATCACGATCTGTTAAAACGTAAATTTTATCGCTTTGCCCTAATCTTACGGCTCCTGCTTGCATTGGCATACCCCCGTCACTCACACCAAAATCCCAACGGTGAATGGCATCTGCTCCCGCTTGTCGTTTGATATAGAACAAGAAGTCACTCAAAGGCGTATAGCTCAAATCAGGACATTTGGAAAAACCATTGTCTTTAACAATTGATGTTGATACGCTAGCATAATTACTATAATCATTGATATAAAAAAGGGTGTATGGCAAGGTAACTGAAATCCAACCTGTGTTGATTACGATTTCAGTTTCTGTAGACACTGCCATATTTTGACCATTTGGACTAATGGCAATATTACTTGCTAGAACTTCAAAATCATAATTTTGGCGATCAATTGGTGCTCCAAAGTCATAGTCCGCAGAATTCACAGAGATACTTACCAAATCAGCCTCTCCTGTTCCTTGTTTTATCGCTAATACTTGTGTTGCATAATCTCCAGATCGGTCATCTACAACTGCTAAACCTTGTGCATAACCTATTCCTATTGTGGTCACAATTGGACTTATTTCATAGGCTCCTCCATTCACATAAACTAGGTGTGCTTTTAATTCACCAACTTGATTCACCGTCATTAAATAGTATTTAGCTGGTCCTGTATAACCAATAGGATCTGGTTTTTTTACAAAAATTGATTGCCCGTCCCAGTATCCATCTACATTATTAGAACCTACAATCATATTACCATTTCCATCCCTCACAACGGTTACATTGTTGACACCATTGTAAGTTTGATGTGTGGATGCAGATAGAATTAATGTTCCATACTCATCTTCTAATACGGCATTGTTTTTACCTGCCAATCCATATGCTCCTGTATTAGCATTGGAGGTTGCTGTTTCATTCAATGAGTTATAATTCATTTCATTGATGAATGGTGTTATATTACCACTTAAAGTCACTTCATTTTGAATGGATAAGTTCCAATTCTCTAGTTCGGTTTTCTTATTATAAATTGCTGCTGAAATTTCTACCCCATCTTGGTCTACCTCTTTAACAATTACTCCTTGCGGCGTAAATAATCCAACGCGATCACTTCCGTAAATGGTATGTTCACTTAATTTATAGACTTCATTATAACCGCCGGGTGTTGTAACTTGACTTTTATTATAGGTAGCCATAGGATTACCTGAAGCATCACGCACATAATAAGTCGTTTCATTATTTAAAGGAGCCGTAGCGTCTATGACTTCTTTTGCAATACG
>CAKZPK010000417.1 GCA_937139035.1 uncultured Crocinitomix sp.
GAGCCGGCCCACCAGTTAGTGCATATGAGCCAAGTGGATTTAACGTAGATAAAAAGATAACAACCATAAAAAGGCTGAGTGCTCTAACTGTTTTACTATTTCTTATTCTTAAAATCATGATGGATTTTTAATGTTATTTTCAATGTAATTGGTAGATGCAAAAGCAAAATCGAATTTGCCCCTGCCAAAGAGTTGATCATTATAGATTAACTGAACGGTTTCATTCTGATCGATCCCATTAAAGCTTACTATTAATCTTTCAAATGGAGCTACATGGTAATTGCGTTCATGCAAACTGTAGGTTGAATTTATAGTGTCGCCATTGGCCTTAATTAATTTGAAATCGTTGAATATGTCAAAGGAGAGATAAGAAATATTAGCATCTAAGTCCTCCTCTAAATATTTTTTAATAAGGTCTTGTTTTTGCGTTTCCTCAAATTCAAAATAGAAAAGCTGTTCTCCATCAATTTCTTCAAGTGCTTGCACTAATTCTTCGCCCTCGATTCCTTTATTTCTAAGGTACAACTCAGATGGAATTTTTTGAGCTCTATATTTTATATCCTGCTTTTGTTTCGTTATTTCTTGGATAGTAAAAGCATCATTGGGTCCAGTTTCATTTAAATGAATGATACTATTTTTGAAAGGAATTTCTTGAAAATGTGAAAAACCATCATGGGGTATAACTTTATTGTTATAAGCATTTAAAGAATTACTATCAATCAATTCTGTATTTGAATCGCTTGAGCAGTTGAACATGAATATTAGTCCAATTGCAACAAAGGTGTTTTGAATTTGTCTCATTATCAATTAATTTTAAATCTTATGAACCAATTTTCTTCCTTATCATTCTCGATTTCCAATAAATAAGTCCCAGAAGCAAGAGCTGAAACGTCAAGTAAGAATCGATTGTCACCGAAAATTTCAACTAGGTCATCTAAGACTGTTTCTTCTCCTATGAAATTTGTCACTGTATAGTTTAAATTGCCGGTAATTGTGTATTCTTCATTGAATTCAAAACGTAATGTATCGTCAGAAGGAACAATATAATAACCGCCTTCAATGCTACGTTTAGGTTCAATATATTGATCTGCTATCCCATAATCAGAACAAAAAGAAGCAATAGTTTTAATATACTTTGCTGAACCGTTTTGCTCTATAGCGATCTCATAAATTGGAGGAGCTGCATCCGTTTCAGTAGTCAAGGATACAACACTCATATTATTCTTAAATAAGCTATATTGATCCCCATCCTGTTCAATTCTCCAAACACCATTTGGCGCGGAGAGCAATGACATACCAGTCAACCCTAACTCTCCTTGATAAGCCATACTCGTACCTGGTACAAGTGCCGTTTCTAACATGTAAATTACGCCACCTGCTTGATTTCTCAACATCAGTTTTTCACGATTAAGCGAGGTCGCAAAAAGACTTGAAACGTCTGTCTCAAAATGAACCCAGTTAGGGTAGCCAGTCACTGTCATGTTTGTACTATTTGCAGTAGCCCACCCAGTAGGAATCATTGGTCCAGGACCTTTTCGAATCGTATTCAATGGAGATACATAATTATTCACCGTATCTTCCCATTCCACAACATAACCCACCGCGACTTGTTCAGTGGTAGTATAGCTATAACCATAAGCGCCACCCATTGGTGCTACAGAATATGAAATACTCAATGTATACGTTCCAATAGGAACCACAGGAAAAACACAGTTGGATCCATCAATTGCACATGCTCCGAGCGGATCAGGGCTCACACCATCATTGTTATCTAATGTTGCAGATACGATCGTACCTCCGACCCCTGCACTGATAGAAATTGCACCACTAAAAGTTCCGCATTCAGGATAAGTTACACTAATTTCTGGCGCTGGTCGCTTATACTGACCAATATAATGTTCTAGTTTTATTTCTGCTGTAACTCCTATTAAAATTAAATCGGTGGAAATATCCTCACCATCCAAATTCAAGATTCCATCACTATAAACCTCATTCCCATTGATATACAAAACGTACTTCTCATGATCCCGAAGAATGGAAATTTCCTGACCCGCAGTAATACTCCCAACACTGCCCAAAAGAACATTGTTCTCAATAATTTGATACGCACCTTGAGCATCTACACTAATTCCAAATTCCAAATCGGTAGCAGCACTTGCAACAGCATCTGAAGTTTTATTAAAGCCAATACAAAACGCTCCAATAATTTCTGGAGTAAAACTCAAACCTCCCCAAGAATTATCAGCCAACAGTTCGGCATGTAAACGTCCTTTACCATCTCCCTGCGATCCAGATGAACGGGTAATGACATTGCTAGATGAAAGGTCTAAATCAGTATCATTATACAGCTGTATTTGCGTATTCACAATACCATTTCCATCCAATATTTTGGCTCCGGTATTGTCATAAACCCCGATATAGTATTTTCCACTTGGAAGGTCCGTAAAGGTGAATTGAGTTGAATTAACATCCCCAGAGAAAAAATTGAGGCTGTCAACTAAAGTGGAATCTCCAATTTCTGCCCAAATATCTGCCAAAGTTCCCAAAGGCTGTGTATTGATTAGATAAGTATAAGGGAGTATCCCTGTTGGTGCATTAACTGTTAAGGTCCCTGTATTGGTCGTGTCATTAAACGCAACTTCAACCGCCTCTTTCACACTCCACTCAAAATACACAAAGTTGCTATTTGTAATGCTTGATTTATATTCTCTTGAAGCAAATTGTGTTGCTCCATAGGTTTCTAACGCCATTTCAAATCCGTGATTAGGGTTGTCTTGCCAATATTCTACAAAACTTAAAATGTCAACGGTGTCAATTTTATGAACAGGGTCGTAACCAATATAGGTTGTTGTAGGAACGTTAACTGTTATTGAAGAATCAATTGCAGGTCGTGTATTCCATGTTACATCTGATTCATGCCAATCTTCTGTTACAATTGAATAATTAACGGCGTTTGAAGAGTTGTTATGTCTGAAAAACTTACTCCAAGCTGTAATTTTTAACTCGGCTGCGCTAAATTCTAATTGATCATCAAAATCTAATTGGTATTTAATTAAACTGGCTTTTTCATAGTTATTAGGCGCATCAGCAATACGCAACGGAATAAGAGTTGATTGGGTATGGTAATTGGTATTTGCCCGACCTAAAGGTGTTGTATTTGTAGGTTTGTCATACTCAATGGTTACGTTTTCCTGATATTGATAATTAGGAAGTAAAATGCCACTTGTAGTTTCTCCTTCGCGACCAACTAATATGTGCTTGTAATGTGCATGTCGCAAATCCGAATTAATATAATAAGGTGAATCTAAAATTCGTAAAATGTAGATGCCAGGTTCTAAATTATCTGCAGAAACAACACCTGTTACCGCATTGTATTGTAGGTTGTTTATGACCTTTGCATTGGATAAAGTTGCTTTTCCAACATGAGTGGTATCTCTATTGGTTTTATAAAAAAACATATTGCTTAAACTATATGTTCCTCCGCCAGAAACTGCAATGCTCATTGTTCCATCTGTTGCTCCTGCAGTACAATGATTAACGGTTGTTTCCATTTCAAGAGGTAATGTATATGTAATGGATAAAACAGGACGTTTTGCCACATTGCTCGCTTCAGAAGAATAGTACATGAGTCCAAAATCAGCACTTCCAGATTCGCCACGAAGCCTTATTCTCCAACCATTATTAGCAGTTGGATTAGCAATCATTTTTTGTACATGATCTGTTACAGTAAATTCATGAAGACCAGTACTTGAAGTTTGAGCATGTGGAATGGTTATTTGATCTGATGAAATTACACTGGGTTGATTATTCCAAGTAATTGTATTTTCAGTCCATGAAGTAGTTCCTACACGTTCAACATAAAGGTCATGCGTGATTGCATTATTGACAGAAAGTGTCATAAACTTCAATTTCGCCTCTGTAATAGTAGCGTTTGAAGGAATTGCATTTAGATCATATTGAATGAATGTTCTAAACGCCATTGGAATTTGTTGGTTAACTTGATAGTAGACATTGAATTGGTTTTGTGAACCAAAGTTTGAATTTTCAACCCCACCATTAGCTACCATAGCATCACTCATGGTGCTATCTGCTGTATAGGTAACAGTAGTTTGAGCAGCAGACTGCAAGGGCAGACAGGCTAAAACCAAAATACCTAAAGGCGCTATTTTCTTGAATAAGTTCATTATCATGGGTTAAGAGTCTTTGTAATAGTTAAACCTAGAGATCCATCATACTCTTCAATAATAATGGATGCGCGATAGGCGCTAGAATTGTGTAAGTTTCCAAATGGAATAAGTACTCCCCAAGCATCAATTAAGCTCTCGGCTTGTAACTGTGAAAGTTGATATACTTTTTTGAAAATTACTGCACCTGTACCTACTTCAAATAGTTCTACATGTACTTTGCTAAAAGTTACCGTATCGCTCACGGCAAAGCCTAAATTAAGTTGTTGGTAGGTTCCATCACCATAGAGAATTGAATCCATTGCAGTGAGTAGAGTAGCATCCGACATAAAAAGAGACAAGTCCGTAGAATCGGATTGTGCAATACTTACATTACCTGCTCCGCAAGCAACAATAGTTAAGATGGTGAAAATGGCTTTTTTTAGCATTGTTATCGTTTTTTATTTCCCATGAATTCTCTTTGGTTGAACTCTTCTGTTTTTTGGTCAGAATCAAGCTCAATTTGGATGAAATTATGGGCTAATTTTTTACCTAATACCAAATGTAAATCTGTTTGATTGATTTTCATTCAGTGGAAGCCGCAGAGGGAGTTGCGGGTTTTACGTAATGAGGGAGTAACTTGTTGGTGATTAGTGTTTTATATGGGTGTTTTAATCCGGTTTTTTGCATTTCCAACCCTGTTTTAGGTTAAAAAATGGTAAATAAATCTCTCAGAATTTCTAATCCTTATTTTTGAATGGTTTTAAACTCATTTTGGAATGAGATTAGAACGGAGTCAGGATAGGCCTGAATAAGGGTGATTTGATCTTTAGAATCGCCTATAGAAAGGCGGTGATTTTTGTTTGCAATATTGAGCATGCATAATTGATGATCTGCATCTCTATTTCGAATAAAACCAAAATATTTTACGGTTGGCCATTCTAATTTTTTTTCTATAATTGGAAGAGGTGTTGAACGTTGTTGATTTCGTGAATTTGGATTCGGTATGTTTGGTGTATTTGAAGCGGAATTTGATTGATGCCAACGCTTTTCATTTCTTAAAAAAGGGTCTTCTAACGGCAGGTCAAGCATGAATGTGTCTTTGTTGAACATGACTGGTGCAAATGATAAATTGGTGTTAATTTGTTCATTTTGCGACTCATGCTTAACCTGATAATTCTCCACAGTACGATAGATGTTGTAGGCCCATAGGCCTGCAACAATCACTATCAAAACTCGTGTCCACCTTTTTTTATTCATTTACTCTACTATTACCCAATTTGCAGCACTATAAAACTCACTGTAATTACCTGCTTCATCATCTGCTTTAACACGCCAATAATAATTTCCAGTGCCCGGAAAAGTGTATACAAGTGAATCTGATGTGATATTTTCGAATTCAACAAAATCAATAAAGGATAGACTTGTCGAAATTTCAACAGTTGAAAGTACAGGTGAATGTACAATTCCAGGATCAACACCTGTTGTCCATTTAAGAGTGATTGACTCTTCAAGCGGATGCGTTATTTCATCTTCTGGGCTTAAAACTTCAGGGTTATTTGGAGCGGTGAGATCAACATTGATTTGTCGATAAGAGTAAGGAGACGATCCAGTTAAATTGACAGCTTTAATTCCCCAGAAATAAGTGCCTTCAACATCAAAATTACTTGAAGCAATCAAGTGAGACAAAGAGTTGATGCCAAGCTGCTGATCCAAGATAGAGGCACTTGAAAAATCACTGCCAATTTTAAGGATAAAATCATAGGTATCTGCCGCGAATAAATTTTGCCAGTTCACAACTATGTCTACAGTACCATTTCTATAAATTTCATCCGCAGGTGAAACTAAGGAAACAAACTGTGATGATAAATCTAAAACACTATCAACGTAAATGGAATATGGCCCCGTAAATTCGGAAACATGCGCACCATTTTCTCCGCGAAGTTTAAATTGGTAATCTCCTGGAGGTAGGATTTGATAAAATTCGTCTTCAATAATGTTTGAATCTAGAATGAATTCATCAATATCAGCAAAGCTGGGTTTTACAATTTGTAAATTATAAAATGAAGCGCCCTTAATTTCTAGCCATTTAAAATGAACTTTGTTTGAGTAAACAGTATCGTTATTTGTTGGCAAAATAATACTTGGAGATTCTGCAGAAATATCTTTTTCAAAAATAGCATTGCAACTCGCAAGAAACCATATGCAAGAGAAAATTAAACCAAATGAAACAAGAGGTTTAATTGATTTTTTGTCGATAATGTTGAAATAATAAATTCGCATATAGTGCTGTTTTTTTTGTTGTTAAATTTTTCTCTTTATAAATTGAAATATTAGTGAGCCGTGCATAATCAAATTCGTTTTCCATGTAATATGCCAGCGATAACAAACCGTTAAATGTGCCTTTTACTGCTACTAAATTGGAGTAAATATTAAAGTCAACAGTTTCATAATTATGCGTGGCTTGGAGTTCATCAAGCATCACATCATTTTCGTTGGAAAAAGCGGTGATTGTTCTAAGTATTTCTTGTTGAACTTTGTCTGGTTCTAAATCTGATTTACCAATATTTTTATTGAGTTGCATCACTTGAACTTGCAACATTTCCAAATCGGTTTGTGCATGTGTTGCATCTGCTTTTCGCAACTCTTGACTCTCAATTTCTGTTTGAACCGCCAAGGTTAGTGAAAAGACCCGTTTATAACTCACAATAAACATTAATACCACCAAAACTAGTAGCCCATAATTCTTTTGTCGATATGTAAATCTGTCAAACATTAATAAACAATCATTTCTAGTTCGAAAACTCCTTCATTTTTTTCATAGTCGTAGCTCAAAATATCTACTGTCGATAGCCATTCTTTTTGCTCAACATCTTCTATCCACTGACTTAGTATATAGCTCGTTTTAGAACGCCCATTTACTAATACTAAATGCTCTTCAAATGCAATCTTTTTTCGTTGTTTTATCTCCTCCTTAAGTGGTCTTACAACTATTTCATCAAAAGTGATTTCAGCCGGAACAGAATTTGCAATCTCCATCAAGTAAAAAGAGAGGAAGTTTTTGTTTAAAAGTCCAGAAGATTGCAATAGTTTTTCTTTTCGCTTTTTTTCATCCTCTAAATCTGCAATCATAGTAAGTTGCTCGTCATATTCCATGAGGTAAACAGAGTTGTCCACGACTACTTGATTTAAATGACCTAAATAAAGATGATTAGCAAATAATAATAAGAGGAAAAAGAGCATCATTCCCATCCCAAACCGGACAAAAATGTTCTTTTGTTTAGCTTCTTCCTTATTCTCTAAAAAGATGGTGTCATTTGTTGGGAAAACAAACTGCTCATTGGGGTTGAAAAAAGCTGCTCCAACAGCTGCGCAAACAATTAGTGAATTAGGAAGGTTTTCTCCTCCTAGCAATATGGATTGTGGCAAGTTGTCATCCGTCTTTATTTTGCTAAAACCAGTAAGGTTGTCTTGTTGAAATTGAAGCTCTGTATGACCAATTTTTAACGTTTCTTTTTTTAAAACACTATTTAATATTGCTGCG
>CAKZPK010000418.1 GCA_937139035.1 uncultured Crocinitomix sp.
TTATTACCAATTTTGATTTGCATGAGAACCCTGAGGCACCCGTATTGTTTCCAAAAAGTAAAGAAACGGTAAAAGATGAAGAGCTAGAGAAATATGGAATCTTCGGACGTAAATTAGAGGTTCAGAACATCTTTAAAGGAATTGAAAGTATTGCATGCACATTTGGTTTCTCAGGAATTGAACCGAATACAGTGTTAATGGACTGGCCAGGAGAAACCAAAGATCCTGTTTGGTTTAAAGACATGACTGAAAAGCTCATCTCGCTTGATTATAATGTCTTGTATCTTGACTATGATGAGCGTTGGGGGTTCCGTAAAAAAGAAAAAATAGACTTGTGGTGGCGTGGATTCGGGAATAATGCCGAGTTGATGTTGTCTTTAGCTAAGTTTATTACAAGTTCTCCTGATTGGTCGCAGGCTAATATTAGAATTTTATTGGCAAATGATACAAATGTTGATTTTAAAGTAGTTGAGAATAGGATACGATCAGTTGTAGAGCAATTTAGAGTAAAGGCAGAGATTAAGGTAATTAATAATGAGGTAGATCAAAAACCAATTTATGACTTAATGAAAATGCACTCGAGTGAAGCAGATCTTGTATTTGTTGGAATTCCAGAAATTTTACCAAATGAGCGCCAAGAATTTGTTGAACGCACTAATAATTTGGTGGGAGTAATTGGAACAACATTATTAGTGAAGGCGTCTTCGCAATTTGAAGAGACAGATTTAAAACTAGAACAAATAGCGCTTAAACATGAACCTCTAAAGGTTGAGCAAACTGAATTAGTAGAGTTAGTGGCAAGTGCAGATCAAAGTTTGTACGGCGCAATGGTTGATCTAGATACTCGATTGGATGGACTAATTACAGAGTTAGTGCAAAAAGGTGTCCAACCTATTGAAAATTATCATCATTCCATCTTTTCCAAAGTGACTAGCCGAATGGATGATTATTTATTGGGTGTTTCAGAAGAGCAAACTGCAAAAGAAATACAAGCCTCTTTACAGCAAGTGTTGAATGAGGTAAAAGACCTGTATGCAGATGCTCTTGAAAATCAACTACCAGGAATATTTGATGAATTCGATCTTGAGATAAAAAAATACTTTAGCGCGAAAGAAGAGTTGATTACTTATTTACCGAAAAAGATAAGTGTCGATACTTTATTGTCGGATGAATTCCAACAATCAAATTCTGTTTCGCGAAAAATTCAATATAGAGATTCTATTAGAAGAGTGTGGTATGGAAAAGGGATTAAGGATGATTTTTCAAGTTTGCTTGAATTCGGTTATCAGAACCTGATTTTATTGCATCAAAGTAAAAACATATTGCATGATGTGGTATGGAAATTATTAACTAATATCGATCAAAACGGAGTTAATAAAGAGGTTATCACTGCTTGTAAAGATGAATTGGATAAGGCTTTGCATCAAGTTGATGATGAAGCGTTGCATTTGGCATCTAATTTATACAAGAGCTTCCGTAATAATGAAAGAGTAGAGTTAAATAAATTATCAGAAGGTTTACTGAAAAAACGATATAATCAAGAACTGCAAACCTTATATAATGGATTGCCAAATAAGGAGTTTCAAACGATTCGAAAAGGAACTACTGCTTTTCCAAGTTACTGGTACCGCAACCTTATTTTGTTTACTTATCATCTTGAAGCAGATATTTATTTAATTGCTTACACAGCCAAAATTCAAAAGCTAGCAAGTGAAATTTCAAATCATATTGATGACAATTATTTGAATAAAATCACAGAGAATATTGGTGGAATAGAGGTGCAACTAGGTGAACTTACCGCAAAGATTGAAAATAACCAAGAAAAAGAAATTTTAGGAAGTGCAGTTAGAATAGAAGAGGAATTGTTTTTTAATTCGGAGTTTGTTATTTCACATTTAATGGCAAGTGTAAGCGATATGAACAGCTCAGTGCCAGAGGAGATTGAGCTAATGACAGCCAAATCAATCAATGGAATTCGTGAAGCACAAGGAGATCAAATATTAACAGAGAAGATTGCCTTAAATGATATTACGGAATACATAGTGCGTACGCATTTTGTTGATCCGTTGCACGAGCATGTTCAAATTTTCTATGCGCAACTAAAGCGTATGACAGGGAAATTGATTACTACAACTATTCTAGTTCAAAAAGGAATTGATACCTATGCAACTAATGGAAAAATAAATGCTTTAAAAGAGATTATAGAAACGGCTAAAGCAAATGTTCAAGATGCCAAGTCTGATTTTGATGCAGCACAAAAAGGGTTTTTAGCTGAATTGAAAGGGAGACAAGAAATGTTGCGTGTTGAACTAGATGTAAATCAAATTATTGAGCAGGTTGAAACATTAAGACAATATGTTAAGCAACAAAAACGTAGAAATGTAATTCTTGATAAGTTCCAGAAAGTCAATAAAAATGCTTCCAAAAAAGTTGGAAACTTATTGGATTATTTGGCGCAAAAACAACAAGATCTTTCTGCTACTGAGTATAAAGAGAAATATACAGAACTAGTAAGTGAACAAGCCTTATTAGCAGAATTTGTAGAGACTATTGGTCCTAGAACAGAATTACCTTTCTTTTATCAACAGTTATTTACAGGAACACATTATTCAGACAGTAAAACAATTGAAAACCGCCGCACAGAAATTAACCGCATTACCAATGCTATTCAACGAATTGATGATGGTAAAACAGGCGCAATAGTAATAGTTGGTGGTGCAGGAAGTGGAAAAACTTATTTGGCTACACATGTTTCTAGCCACGTTCTTTCGGGGAGCATTTATAAAATTTTGCCACCAGTTAATCGTTCATGGACGAAGGAAGATTTAACGAAAGCTTTGCAGCGTGCAACAGGCATAAATGAGCCATTACAAAAACTCATGAATAAGCTGCCTTCAAAATCAAGTATAATTTTTGAAGATATTGAACAATGGTGGCTCAAAGCGGAAAATGGTGGAGCGATTGTTAATGAATTAGCTAAGCTAATTAACAAGTTTGGCGGTAAGCATTATTTTGTGCTGACCTCAAATATTCATTCTTATGGATTGATTTGTCAATCAACGAATATTCAAAATGCAATAATCGAATCGGTTGTATTAGCTCCGCTAAATGTAAATCAAATTAAAGATACTATTTGGTCTAGGCACCAAACTGGTGGCATGCATATTCGTTTAAATGATGAAAAGGAGCAACATGTTTCTGTAAGTAAATTAAATAAGTATTTAAGCCGTTTTCATGTCTCAAGCGGAGGTAATATTGGGTTGGCTTTGCAGCAATGGATTAACTCAATTGTTGAGAAAGATGACAATCATTTAGTGATTAAGAGCCCTGTTTTACATGAAGTGCCGCACATTGAAAATGTAGAATGGAAAAACCTCATATTCCAATTATTTATTCATTACAATTTATCGCGCGAAGAGTTGTATAGAATTTATGGAGAAGAGAATAAAAATTGGATTAACCGTTTATTGCAATCCATGAAAAATGCAGGATTGATTGAGCAAAATGAACGTGGAGAATTTTTATTAAATAAATTAACGAAACCTTATATTGAAAATTGGTTAGATGAAATTGGATTCATTAAATAGTAGCATAAATCCAGTCGTGCCGTCATTTGATGTAAGTCAATGGGGAGATGCAGGCTTGGGAGTGAATATGGTAATTGTATTAATTGCTTTTTCACTTGTAATATTTGGGTTTTTCTATTTGCTGAAAAAATATATGCTCCCGCTTTTGGATTCGAGCAAAGCCATTAAAAAAGCGAAATTATTAGCTTTTAGAATAGAGGTGGTAGTTTGGCTTCTTTTCGCTTTAATAGCCATTACACAGTTATTTACAGCAAGTATTTGGATTACTGCAGGTTTGTTAGCTGTTATTGGTTTAGTAGGGCTTAATTTCTGGCGAGATTTCTTTCCAGGATTGTTACTGCGTGTTTCAAATAAGTTTAAAATTAATGATTTGGTTCGTTTTGATGAACATTCAGGAAAACTCGAAAAATTGGGGGTAACTAGTGTGCATATAAAAACAGATGAAGAAGAATTAATTTATATTCCTTATCGAAAAATATCAGACAATATTTTTGTTAAACGTCAGGCAAAAGGAAAATTAATGTCCTCTAAAATCATTTTGCAAATTGGGAGTAAAGATCCTGATATGATTGTAGATAGCGTTTCAGAATGGATTCATCAATGTCCTTGGGCAATACCTCAAGCTACAAATAATGCATCCATACATCCCGGTGGTTTATTGCATGTTACCGTTTATGCAATTGACAGTGTTTCGCTTGGTAAAGTAGAGCGGTTTATACAAGAGAAGGTGCGTCAATAGAGCATTTTTAAAGGTAATTCTTACTTTTTTATCCCCCATAATTCTTCAGTTAAAGGCAATAAATTAATTTTTATAATTAATTTGTAAGTTAATAAAGACGTTGGCGTCTTTATTGAAAATTTACAGCAACACCCGTTAAAAATTTAGCACGAATGGATAAAATTGTCATTATTGGAAATGGAATCTCTGGGGTAACCGCTGCAAGACACATTCGAAAGAATAGTGACAGTGAAATTTTAATAATTTCTGCAGAAACGGAACATTTTTTTTCAAGAACAGCTCTCATGTATGTTTATATGGGACATATGCGTTTTGAAGATATTAAGCCTTACGAAGATTGGTTTTGGGAAAAGAACAGAATTGATTTAAAATTTGATCGAGTTGAGGATATTAAAACCGAAACAAAACAATTGGTGATGAAAAGTGGTGCCTCAATCAATTATGACAAGTTGATTTTAGCACTCGGTTCAAAACCTAATAAGTTCGGTTGGCCCGGACAAGATCTTAAAGGTGTTCAAGGATTATATTCTTTCCAAGATTTAGAAATGATTGAAGAGAATTCAAAAAACGCCAAACGAGCTGTAATAGTTGGAGGTGGATTAATTGGTGTTGAGTTTGCTGAAATGATGCTCTCTAGAGGAATTGAGGTGACATTTTTAGTTCGAGAAAGTAAATTTTGGGGGAATGTATTACCAGATCAAGAAGGCGCATTAATTTCCAGACACATCAAAAAACACCATCTTGCCTTACGTTTCCATACCGAGTTAGATGAAATAATTGAAGATGAGAATGGGCGCGCAAAAGCAATTAAAACAAAGGACGGAGAGATAATCGAATGCCAGGTTGTTGGATTAACAGCAGGTGTTTCGCCAAATGTTGCTTTTATAAAGGATACTAATATAGAAGTAGAGCGCGGTATAAAAGTCAATGAATTTTTAGAAACGAATATTGAAGACGTATATGCCATTGGGGATTGCGCTCAATTTCACCAAGGCGTGAATGGTAGACGAAATATTGAACAAGTATGGTATACCGGAAGAATAATGGGAGAGACAGTTGCACAAACCGTAACAGGAAACCGATTAGCTTATAATCCTGGTCCTTGGTTTAACTCTGCCAAGTTTTTTGATATCGAATATCAAACTTACGGTTGGGTGTTTGCAAATAAATTAGAAGGTGAAACAGATTTTTATTGGGAACATCCTAAAGGAGAAATTTGTATTCATATTGTGTGGGATGAGGCTACAGGTTTGTTTAAAGGACTTAATGTATTCGGAATCCGAATGAGACATGATCTATTTGATAAATGGTTGAGAGAAGGAGCTGGTGTAGACGAGGTAATGGCTAATTTATCAACGGCTAATTTCGATCCAGAATTTTATAGCCATTATGAAAAATCGATAGTCGATCAATTTAATCAAGAAACAGGAAGAAATGTGGAGCTGAAAGCAAAGAAGTGGTGGAGAAATTTAATAGGTAGCTAATTTTATGAAGAATTTGAAATACACTGGAATGGTCATTTTCCTTATTGGATTGGCCATATTCACCACAATACCGTTTTTAGGCAATGTCAAAATGACAAATGCTATCATGGCGGAAACATTAACCGAGCAAGAGTATGCAAACTTAGGACCAGCCTTGGAGCAAACACTAGTCGATAAAGAGTTTTCTACAACCTTTGGTTTTTCAAGAACTTTTATTGGTGAGTTTAACAAGATTAATGATGAATTAAAGGCGTCAGAGCAATGGGATAAAGTAATGTGGACTCCACCTGGTGATATCGCTTTGAAATTGTCGCAAGCATCAAGCACAGCAAGTCTTGTAAATCAAAATAAACTATTGTTTTTCTTCTTAACCTTTGGTTTAGGAATTTTCGGAGCACTGCTTTATATCATTCAAGATTTAAAGTTAAAAGGCCCTCCTGGTATTAAAAACGACGGTATTTATCATGACAGTGCAACTAACCGTGGCTGGATTGGTATTTTAACAGCTGTTTGGTTAATCTCCTTTTATGTGTTGCTATATTTCCACCCATACGCCATTGCGGATATGATTGGTATTACAGATCCTATTAAAGGGATCTTTATGGAAGGCGAAAAAGCATCTAAATGGTTCTTGTATGGCTTGCTATACACTATTACAATGCTTGTAATGGGAACAAGAATGCTAATAAAGTACCGACATAATAAATATCAGATTGTTAGAACTATAACAGTGGTATTATTCCAAGTAGTATTTGCATTTTTATTAGTTGAAATTCTTCCAACTTTCGGGTTGCCAGGTAAAGATTTGAAAAATGCTTGGCCATTGGATTACTACTTTTTATTTGATTGGAATGTAAACGATTTGATGGATAGTGGTCATTTTGGTAAATTTCTATTCATTTGGGGATTCGTACTATCATTGATTATTGTTCCTGTAATGGTTTATTTTTATGGGAAAAGATGGTATTGTTCATGGGTTTGTGGATGTGGTGGATTAGCAGAGACTTTAGGAGATCCTTACCGCCATTTATCCAACAAAAAAATGTGGACTTGGAAATTGGAACGTTGGTTAATTTATAGCGTTTTAGTGTTTGCAATTATCATGACTGTCTTTACAGGATATCATACCTATAATGAAGTCATGAACCCTGATATGGAGTCAAAGGAGATTTTATTTGGATTCTCGGCGTTTGATATTCGAAACCTATATGGATTCTTAATCGGTTCAATATTTGCCGGAGTTATAGGAACAGGATTCTATCCAATTCTTGGAAGCCGATCTTGGTGTCGTTTTGGATGTCCATTAGCAGCCTACATGGGAATTGTTCAACGTTTTAAATCAAGATTCAGAATTACAACCAACGGAGGACAATGTATTTCTTGCGGAAACTGTTCAACATATTGCGAGCAGGGAATTGATGTGAGAGCATATGCACAAAAAGGACAAAACATTGTACGTTCTTCTTGTGTTGGATGTGGAGTATGTTCAGCAGTTTGCCCACGAGGTGTACTAAAATTAGAAAATGGACCAGAGGCAGGACGTTTTGGAAATGAAGGACCAATTGTTTTAGGTAATGATGGTTTTAAATTAAACCAATAGCCTTATATTTCCACAAAATTTTAAAACCAACTTGGAAAATCAACCAAAAATTGTCGTAATCATCCCGGCGGTCAATGAAGAAGGATCAATCGGAAAAGTTGTGTCTGAATTGCCGCAGGATGTCGTCTCTGATATAATTGTTTGCAATAATGGATCTACAGATGATACAGAGAACGTTGCAAAAGCCGCGGGAGCTATTGTCGTTAATGAACCAAAACCTGGCTACGGTTGGGCATGTTTAAAAGGAATGGAGTATACCGCCCAAATGGAGGTAAAGCCAGACATTATTGTTTTTATTGATGGCGATTATTCTGATTATCCAGCCGAACTGCCTAATGTGGTTGCTCCAATATTAGAAAACGATATCGACTTAGTTATCGGTTCTAGAGCATTGGGCGCAAAAGAAAAAGGTTCAATGACTGTTCCGCAGCGTTTTGGTAATTGGCTAGCAACGCGATTAATGCGTCTGTTTTATCGCGTTCGTTATACTGATCTAGGGCCCTTCCGAGCTATTAAGTATGACAAATTATTGGCGCTAAAAATGGCTGACAAAACTTATGGTTGGACCATTGAGATGCAGCTAAAAGCGGCTAAACAAAAAATGTCGCATGCAGAGGTTCCTGTAAATTACAAAAAGCGAATTGGTGAATCTAAAGTTTCTGGTACGATTAAAGGAACAATTATGGCAGGCTATAAAATTATCTTTGCCATTTTTAAGTATCGATTCTAGATTTTTTTTTTAGTAGTAAATAGTTCGTTGTTATTCAGTATAAACAATTAACAATTGCACGGATTTCCCACCTCCCCCGCACATAACTTTTGAAATATTATATTTCTTATACTGGCAAACAGCTGCCAAGAAATTCTCAAAGAACTCAACATTCAAAGTCACTGATTGCTTATTATCATAGTCTATTAAGGCCATAATTTTTTTATGGTGTTTAGTCTTAACTCCTGTAAAAGAGAAGGATTGTAGCGAATAAGTAGAATCTTTAACAATGTTACCTTGCAGTTCCATTGTAAAATTACAGTTGCTATTTTGGGCATGAATTCCGTTAAAAGCAAGAATCAAAATTGTTAGAAGTACGTTTTTCATTTTGTTAAAATAACAGATTGTATTTGATTTGGTAACAAGTCAGTGTGATCTCACTCTCTATTTCCTTTAACAAAATTAAAGCCTATTAATAGCTGTTTGAATTTTTTCTAGGCTATTTTTTGTGTTCAGAAAATCATAATTATCTATGAATGAATTGGTACTAAATACTAACAATTAAGAGCTCATAAATAGCCCAAATATAAGTTTTCAACAATTCGAGAATCTATCCATAAAAAAAGTATCTTTGATTTTCATACAAATTAGAGGAGAATAAATGGGTAAAATAATTGCAATAACAAATCAAAAAGGAGGAGTAGGAAAAACCACAACTGCAATCAATTTAGGTGCAAGTTTTGGAGTTTTGGAGTATAAGACACTGATTATTGATGCAGACCCTCAGGCAAATGCAACTTCAGGTGTTGGCTTTGATCCTCGTAATGTGAAAAGAAGTATTTACGATTCATTAGTGAATGAGGCAGATGCAAAAGATTTAATTTTGGAAACTGAAAATCCAAATTTAGATATCATTCCTGCGCATATCGATTTGGTAGGTGCTGAATTGGAAATGATTAATATGCCTAATCGTGAGCATAAATTAAGACAGTCTTTAGAAAGCATTAAAGATGACTATGATTTTATATTGATTGACTGTTCTCCTTCATTGGGGTTAATAACAGTGAATTCACTCACTGCTGCTGATTCTGTAATTATTCCTGTACAGTGCGAATACTTTGCATTAGAAGGATTAGGTAAGTTATTGAATACAATTAAAATTGTACAAACAAGACTAAACCCTGAGTTAGATATTGAAGGGATTGTCTTAACAATGTATGATACACGTTTGCGCCTTGCAAATCAGGTTGTTGATGAGGTTAAAACACATTTCCAAGAATTGGTTTTCAATACTATTATACACCGAAATACACGTTTAGGCGAAGCACCTAGTTTTGGTGAAACCATTATCATGCATGATGCAACGTGCAAGGGCTCAATTAATTATTTGAATTTTGCCCGTGAGGTATTGCAAAAAAATGATCTCACTAAAATGAAAAACAAGGATAAACAGCTTATATAAGGTTGAATAATGACGAAGAAAAGGGCTTTAGGAAAAGGATTAAGTGCATTGCTTGAAAATGCAAGTACAGATATTACAACCAAAAATATTGGTGTTGAAGGTAAAACAGTGGGTTCTATTTCATCCATTGCAATTGAGCAAATAGAGGCCAATCCCTTTAATCCGCGAACACATTTTGAAGAAGAGCAATTAGCTGAATTGAAAACGTCCATTTCTGTACACGGAATCATTCAGCCATTAACTGTTCGAAAATTAGGAAGAGATCGTTACCAGTTAATTTCTGGTGAACGGCGTTTTAGAGCTTCGCAATTAGCAGGTTTAAAAGAGGTTCCTTGTTATATTAGAATTGCAAATGACCAAACAATGCTTGAAATGGCATTGGTTGAAAATATTCAAAGGGTTGATTTAAATGCAATTGAAGTCGGTTTATCTTATCAGAGGTTGATTGATGAATGTAATTTTACGCAAGAACAACTAAGTAAAAAGGTTGGTAAAAGTCGTTCAAATATTACCAACTTTCTACGTTTACTAAAGCTTCCTGCACCTATCCAAATTGGAATTAGAGAAGGGCTTTTGTCAATGGGGCATGCACGTGCAATTGTTTCTGCTGGAGATGAGGACGCACAAATTGCTATTTTCAAAAAAGTATTGGAAGAAGGACTTTCTGTAAGAGATGTTGAAGCACTAGTGAAAGGACAGAAGGAAAACGCTACGGAAGCGAAACCAA
>CAKZPK010000419.1 GCA_937139035.1 uncultured Crocinitomix sp.
AGTAGATCCTACTCCAACTTCACTAACCAAATCAATCCTTCCTTCATGTAATAAAACTACTTCTCGAACCAGCGCCAGACCAATTCCCATTCCTTCTTCGCTTCGATAAACATTCCGTTTTCCCTGATAAAAACGGTCAAAAACAAATGGTTGCTCCTCCTTCGCAATCCCTACTCCAGAGTCTTTTAACTCAATCAAAACTCCACCATTACCCTTTTTTACTAATAATTCTATTTTTCCATTATCATCTGTAAACTTAAAGGCATTGGATAAAAGGTTATTCAATACTTTCCGAATTTTTTTGTCATCAGCATAAATTAAAAGGTCGCTATCTTCTGGAGTAAAAATCAATGTTATCCCTCTTGTTTCAGCCAAAGAACGAAACAAATCAGAAGTAACCCTTAGTAAAAAAATGACATCTATAGCAGCATAAGAAAGAGTAAATGCCTTTTTATCTAATAAGCTTAAATCTCTAATTTCATTTGTGAATTGAATCAATTGATCAATATTCGCATCAATTGTTTGATAATCTTTTTCATGCGATTCACCCAAATGCGCATTTGTTTTCTTTAGTTTATGGACACTTCCTTTAATTAGAGTAAGTGGCGATCTCAAATCATGCGAAACATTGGCAAAAAAACGTGTTTTCATTTCATCCAACAATCGCAATTTCGTGGCTTGTTCTTCAATTTTTTCTTTTTGTGCAATTGCTTGTTGCTGCAGTTCTAAAACAGCCTTATAACTACCTCCAACTTTATTAGCCATTAAAACGGAAAAGAGTAAAAAGGTTATTAGATATAGAATCCCTGCAATTTCCGACATCCATGGCAAAAGACTGTAGAACATACCCAAAACGGAAAGCGAAGACATGACTAAGAAAAAAATTGATAGAACACCAAGTACAGATCCTTTTGCTTTCATTCTAACCGCATTGATTAAAAGAATAGCTGCATAAAAGAGTTGACCAAAAACAAGAAGATGACCATAAAACAAAAAGGATGTAAAAAAGTGAGGACTTCCGATAATCACTGTTAGAAATAAAATGGAATAACCTATCAAAATTATTTTCAAATAGTATTTACCAAAATAAGTTTTGAAAGCCTCGTAAATAAAAAGGCTTATAAAAAACATGAATCCGTAAAAAGCTAGATAGGTCAGATGAATTGACATATTCCATGTCATATCTGTAAAATACACTTTGAAAGCGTGCATTCCGTAATTAATAAACCAAAAGGAAAACAAGGCGGCGAATATTCCAAAGTAAGTATATAGTCGATTTTTTCTCCAGAAGAAAGAAAGTCCTAAAAAGAAAATACCAATAATAAACATCCCCCCAGCGAGGAAACTATCCAAAAACAGCTTTCTATCTCTTTTACTGAGAAGAACATCTGGACGTCCAATAACGGGAGCTTTATATATCCCACCCTTACTATGGTCAAAGTTTGCAATTTGAATAATGAGTTCATTTTCTCCTTTATTCAGTTTTGATTTAACTGTTCCTGGTAACCACAAGGCTTCGTATGTTTCGAATGATTTACCTACTTTACCAGTTGTTACAACTAATTCACCGTTCATTAATATTTTTTGCGCGCAATGCGGACCAGTATATTCAATAGCTATGTCTCTGGCACTATCACTTACAATAATCGTTTTGTAGGTTGCGTAACCAAAAGAGGTTGGGGTAAAATTTTTGCTTTTATGATTGTTCCAATAATTAGGTAATTGCACTTTGAACCCAGAGTTTTCAATGGCTGAATCCCCAGAGGTTAAAAGCTGTTCCCAATAAAATATCCAGTTCCCTTCAAGCGATATTTCATCTTCTCCGGTATAATGAAAGTTTTTAAATTCGGATGCGTATATCTGTATTCCAAAGCATAAGAAGAAAATAAAGCTAATTGATATCGATTTCTTCATCCTAAATACTAATCAGTGTAAAGTCCCCACATAATTGAGTGTTAAAAATAACTTTTACGTTTGTTTACTGCAAAGCTTTTGAATTAAATCTGTTTTAAGTTATTGATCAGAGATCTAAATATTTTGCACAAAGCCACCGCATTTCAAATTTTCACTTTCTAGTACATATGTTTTACACTGATTCTTGAGGCGTCTATTTTGGGTAAAAGACTTTATTAGTCATTTAAGAATTGATTTCAATAGGATTAAAAAACAATCCCCCACTCTCCGCAATCATAAAAAAACTCGTTCCATTGTTTCTCAAATATCTTGCGTTTGCCAGAATATAATCTTGAGAAAAATGAGGAATACAACTTCTTCTCTCTGAGATGTATAAAGTTTTCGTTTATCGTAGCAGAAGAACTAGTACACAAGTCATTTTTTTACTAATTTCGATTAGACGATAACTAACAAAACTTATATAAAATGACAAAAAGTATTCTTTCATTACTGGTTCTGGTATTTATAACAGGCATAACTTCATGTAGAAAAAGTGAAAATGATCCGCTCTTATCACTTAAAACCAGAAATAGCAGAATCACAGGTTATTGGAAATTAGCTGAAATGGAATTAACCTATACTTATAGCTATACATATGATACAACGACCTATGAACACAATGAATATGGTTCGTATGATATCAATGATGGGGTTTATACCATTGAGACAGAAGATTCAACTTACACATGGGACTACACCTATGAAATGGAAATCACAAAAGAAGGCGCCATAACTATCTTCAGAAAAGTAGACGATCTAACTCAAGAATTTAAAGATGACTGGTGGTGGATTGATGGTACCAAAAAGAAAACAGGAATCGTCATGTGGGGAGGAATTTACAGGATTGATCGCCTATCAAATAAAGAGTTAGTTTTAGTTGGAGACTTTTACAATCAAAGCATTGACCCTCAAAACAATTATCAATCTGATGGAACCTATAACTACAAATTTTCATTTGAGAAGGACAAAGATGAATGATGATGAGTACTTCTATCTTTGTCCATATTGAATATGTCTCAATACCCAGCCTATTCAATTTTGAAGGAAGTTGACTCCAGATCCAAAGTCCTTTGCCAAAAGGCTTAGGCCTTCGGCAACAAGAAGGTTCGACAACAGCCCCCTCTTGCTGCCAGAAAAAATCAAAATAATTTAAAAATATTGGCTCTACCCTATTATTGGATGGCAGATTTAATGATTATTTTTTCAGTCACTATTTCTTTATTATCAAAATTGATTTGAATAAAATAAAGCCCCTCTGGAAGGTGAGTTAACTCTATTTCGTCAAATCCTTGTAATTGGGTATGTACTTTTTTTCCGTCCAAACTGAAAACCTCTAACTGGTTAATTTTTTCTGTTGCAATTAATTGAAATTCACCATTCGACGGATTTGGCCATATTGAAACACGTGCGTTTTCAGACACTGAAGATTGAATAGATGCATTGTCACAATAATCACTGGTATAACCGGAACGCGCATATTCGCAAGCCGTTTCTACCGCAATTTCTTGGATTCTAAATCTTGCTACACTATCATCAATACAAAATTCATCTGTATAAGAACCTGCTTTAATAGAGTCTTGACCAATTGGAATTGTATTGTAAACAACAACTGACATTAAGCAAGCAATTAGATAATTTCCTTCATGAGACAAATGAATACCATCTGGTTGGAAAAATTGAGAAATTGAGGTATAACTACCAATTGGACCTTCCTGTAATTCATCATATAAATTCATCATGGCAATGTTACCTGGAACAATATTTACGGTTCCTCCTCCTAATTCCAATTCTGTCTCATCAGCTATATTTTCCCAAACTGGAAGCAAGGTATCCAGCGTGTTTCTCCAATCCTCTCCATCTGCGACATCACCTTCCCACGTCGCATACAAGTACTTTTCTATACTTGGATTACCTTCTTGCCCAAGTTCAATAAAGTTGGTCATATATTTTACAACTGTATCTGTATGATAATTTCTTATTGGAACTGCCTCTGTTAATACTAAATGATCGTACGGATTTAATAGTTCAACAAGGTGATTAGATCCTTTGTATACATCTTCTCCTAGAATTGGATCCCAAATGGGATGAGCGTGATAGTTTGTATCATTCCAATTTAATTGAAGCGAAGCACCAATATTAATATGATGCATATAAAAATTTGGAACCTCTGCCAAGTTTTGAATTTCTCTTACCTGGTGAGGAATGTCTATGTTTACCAGACTATGCCCAACATAATAGATAGTTTCTTGTGCGTAGTTAGTAAAAGAGTTTAGCAAAATAACTCCTATTGCACTTATGTTCAATAATTTTTTTTTCATTCGAAAAGAATTAGTCGTTTATAAAATTGTGATGCTTAATGAACTATTAGAAATTTTCTTCCTAATTCATTTTCACAAAACGCGTTGTATTTAAACCAGCTACAGTTTTAACTTGTAGTAAATAAACCCCAGGCTTTAAAGCAGTAATATTGATTTGATTTCCAACTGTTGAAGAACCTGAAAGCATTTCTTTTCCTGATAAATCAAAAACGTGAACATCTAAAATTTCATTTTCCTCAAGGTTAATAAAAAGAGCATTTTCAGCAGGATTTGGATAAACAGATAAATCAGTTTGGTGAACCTCATCTGTAATGGTTGAAAGTGAACCTTTCAATCGCCATAATTCACTCCCCACACTTGTATAATTAGCATTAAAATATAAATAGTCATTGAACTCTACGAAACGATAAGTGCTTCCAAGTGGACTGTAGTTAGGAGCGATAGCAGGGAGCAATACCACTGTTTCGCCCTCTGTTCCATCAGTTACCCACAATTCATAACCATTAGATCCATCTATTGCTTTAAAATATAATTTCCCATTAAAAATTGTGAAGTTTGTTACTACTGACGAACCTGAACCAGGATTGATATCATTTAGTAGTTGAGTTCCCTCCAACGTACCATCAGTTGTCCAAAGCTCTGAACCAACGGTACCGTCATTTGCACCGAAATAAATTCGATCATTAAACTCAAAAAGGTGTAAAGGATTTGATCCTGCCAGCCCCGGATTAATATCCATTAAAAGCAGTGTGCCGTCCGCTGTTCCGTCAGTTATCCAAAGCTCTGCCCCATTTGAACCATCATCAGCGGAAAAGAGCATTTTATCATTTAAAACAGTATGAAATTCTGTATATGAGCTACCTGACGGGTTAATATCCTTTAACAGTTCAGTGCCATCTGTTGTTCCATCTGTCATCCAAAGTTCATCACCATCATCAGTTGTTGCATAGAAATATAACTTATCATTAAAAAGTGTCATACCCCCAATCCAAGAACCTCCTGCTCCAACCTCAACGTCTTTTATCAATTCTGTTCCAATCTCAGTGCCATCAGTCACCCAAAGTTCCTCACCTACTGCACCATTATTTGCTGAGAAATATAATTTGTCATTGAGCTCTTTAAAATTTCTTGGAATTGAAGAGCCACTGCCTGGTAAAATATCTCTTAACATTTGAGTTCCTTCAGTAGTTCCATCACTTACCCAAAGTTCAGTTCCATCAACGCCATTGTCTGCACTGAAATAGAGTTTTTCATTGAATTTTGTAATATTACTAATATTCGCCGAAGTAGCTCCTGGATATATGTCTAGAACCATGTCAGTCCCTAAACTAGTCCCATCTGAAACCCATAATTCATATCCACTTGTACCATTAGTTGCCTTAAAATAAAGTTTACCACCTAGCTCAATTAAATCAGTCACACTCCCTCCTACGGCCCCTGGAAGAAGATCTTTAACCAAATAAGTTTCATCTTCAGAACCAGTAGTCACCCATAGTTCGTTACCATTGATTCCATCATCTGCTGCAAAGAATAGCATATCATCTACAACCGTGTGGTTCACACTATATGAATCTCCACTTTCATTGATGTCCTTAAATAGCGTTATTTCTTGAGAATTTCCATACAACGCTATTAATAATATAGCTTGTAAGAGTATTTTTTTCTTCATCAGTTTTAATATTTTTTTATTTGACAAAATTAGATTGAAAGCCGAAAAAATGACTTACCATTTTGTAACATAATCAGTGCATAACGTAACAATTACTGCACTTTTAGGAGATTCTAATAAGATTTGTATTATTCGAATCTCTATTAGACTTTCACTACAGAATAACTATTGAAAAACATAAGGTTCATCCTGTATTTTCAAAATAAATTAATCACAGACATTGCTAGAAGCATTTCCGCTAAAAGTATTTCCAGTTTCTGTTAAATCACCATGCTGAGTCAAAGAGAATGTTTCGTTATAAATACCGCAACCTCCACTATTGTTTAATGAACAACCTTCAACTGTTACTTTACCCAAATTTCCAGCCCAATAAAAAACTCCAACATTCGCACTTCCATTACAGCCTGTAGCAAGGAAAATTTCACTTCCTCCTTCACTTATGTCACAATTTTTAATCACGTTATCGGTATTGGACTCTATTAAAATTCCTTTCCACGAAGAAACTCCTGAAGTTTGACCTCTTATAATTATTCTGTTTTCAGCAAGGTGACCAATTGCTGTGAAAGTTCCGTCTTTACAATTTATCATGGTTCCATCTCCCATTATTAACTCCACACCAAAATCCAAACTCAAACTAGCAGAAGAATTATTTAATCTAATTCCTCGAGAAAGAAAATAGGGGCCATTCTCATTAGCCCATGTATGAGTACTTCCATCCAAAATAGTTTCTATACTAGCTTCAAAGGAATCTTGGTAAATCCCATCAAATCCGTTTCCTGAAAACGAGGTTACCACATCAATTTTTGAAAACCCAATTGCTCCCATATAAATAGCTTCTTCACTGTTATTTATAAACTTATTATTAAAAAACTCATTCAATCCGGAGTTGATTTTACAGGAATATCCTTTTCCACTATTATTTCTAATTGTAGTATTTTTTATACTTACCAATCCAACACTTCCATCTGAAGCAGCCCCTACGCCAACTGCAGACTTATAACCAAAACCAGCATAAGTTGTTCCTAATATGCTACTTCCAGCATACTCGACAATACAATTATCTATAAGGTTTCTAGCATCTGTGTTGGTTGGAGAAATTGCTATTCCTCTCCAAAATCCTGGAGTTTTTGTTTTTCCAGTAAAAGTTATTTTGCTTGAAAAATATCCATCAGCAATAATGTAACCTGCTTCTGTATAAGTACCAACAGAAATTCCAGCATCTGCAGTAAATTCAATTGTTACTCCTGGCTCTATAATCAATCCGGCACCATTTCTTATCGCTATAAAATCAATGATACAATAATCTGCTATTGTTGAATCGGCAACACGGTTAGTTAGCGTTGTTGTTTCTGTAATATCCGAATCAATAATTAGTGGAGTGGTTTCAGCTCCAGGTTCAATAGGTTCTTCTTTTTTACAAGAAAGAGAGAGAACAGCAAATAGTGTAAATAACAAAGAGATTTTTTTCATTTTCATAATAAATTTCGTTTCCTTTTAAATTGAGTTTTTTACTCAATTCAAATGTATTGCGAAGTATTATGATGTCTTATGCACTTCGTAACGAATGTAGTGCATCTTGTAACAATCCAGTAAAAAGGATAGTTTCAGTCTATTTTTCAGTCAACTTTTTGCGGTATTCAGTAGGTGAAACGCCTAGTTCCTTTTTGAACGCTCTAGAAAAAGCAGACTGATCTTCGTATCCAATTTTAAGGCTAACATCAGCAATTCTATTAGCAGAATCCTTGAGTAATTTTGTCGCCAAGTTCATTCTCAAATTCTTGATAAAAGATCTTAAATTTTGACCAGTAAGTGCAGTTAGTTTTCTATGGAGCTGCATTCTACTCATACCCAAATGCTCTGATATTTGATTCGCGTTTAATTCCGGATCCGAGATATTATTTTTAATATACGTATTAAATTTCTCCCAAAATTCAACATCTAAGGAATTGGTTGTAGGACTTGAAAGTTGAATATCCGAATTACTATATTTTTCATAAAGTAACTGTCTTTGTTTTAACAGCCCTTTTATTCTTGCTTTTAATTCGTTCAAATCAAAAGGTTTAGAAAAATAAGAGTCAGCCCCTGTTTCGTATCCTTCTATTTTATTTTCTACCTGTGATTTTGCTGTCAGTAATAAAAACGGAATATGACTCGTAATACTATTTGATTTGACTTCTTGACACAATTCAATTCCTGACATTTCAGGCATCATCCAGTCTGAAACAATGATATCTGGAACTTCTTCCAATGCTTTTTTAAGTCCCTCTACTCCATTACTTGCTGTATGAATCCTAAACTCATCTGCCAAATCTGTTTCAAGATACCGCTGTAGGTTTAAATTATCCTCAACAATCAATAATATTGGTTTATTACTATTATCTATTAATAGCTCAGGTTCATCATTCTGATTTTCAGGCAATATATAGGCATCAGTCAAATTACTTTCTTCCGACTCATTATTTGCCGCTTCGACAATTATTTGCAGCGGTAAAACAGCTGTAAATATGCTCCCCTCACCCTTTGTACTTTCAACATTTATACTACCATTATTTAAAACGAGTAATCTTTTGGTTAAAGACAGTCCAATACCTGTTCCGGCTTCATAATTGCTACCTCCTTCTACTTGATAAAACCGTTCAAATATCTTAATTTGCTCCGCCTTAGATAGTCCAATTCCATTATCACTTACAGAAAGAATCAGCTCGTTCTCCACTATTTTAGCGTTTACTTTAACTTCACCATTTTCGGGGCAAAACTTGAGTGCATTGGTTACCAAATTGCTAAAAACTTTATCCACGACTTTTCGATCATATTTCGCTAACTGCGAAAAATTTTCAATTTGCTTTGAATAGTGAATATTCTTGCGCTCAGCATAAAATTCGAATTGAGAAAACAAATTTTCAACTTGGCTAATGGGATTTTGGACCGTCTGATTTTGAGTTATTTTATCACTCTCAAGCTGTGCCATCATTAGTAAGTCATCAATAAGATATTGTAATCGTTTCGTATTATCATAAACCACCTTCTTATGCTCTTTCGATAATGATGTTTCATTATCAATTGCATCTTTTATAGGCAATCTAATGAGCGTTAGTGGAGTTCTAAATTCATGAGAAATATTCTCAAAAAAAGTTGTTTTAACACTATCCAATTCCACCAACTTATCTCTGGTTTTTTTCCTGTTTCGCGATAATAGAAATAGAAATAAGACAACAATTATTAGAATTGTAATTGCTCCTATCAATAAATAATTCTGGCTTCTTTTTCGCTGTTCAGATAATTTTTTCTCAGATTTTAAGAGTACTATTTCTTGTTCTTTTACTCCTGTTTGATATTCAATTAGAAGCTCGTTGATTATTTCTTTATTCTCAATGTCATTAACCGCTGAAAACAATCTGTGAGATTCCTCTAAATAGTCATATGCCTTGGTCATGTTATTTAACCCCGCATAAGATTCGCTTAAATTTTTAAGGATCGCATATTCTGTACTTTCATTGTTTTGTTCTCTTGTTTCAGCCAATGCTTCTTCACCATATTTTACAGCTACATCAAACTGTTTAAGCTGATTATAACAAGAAAGTAAAGAAATTTTAGAGAGCATTATAAAATTCACTTGCCTGTACATTTCACTCAACTCTAGAGATAACAACAAATGTTCTAAGGATGTTTCATAATCTTCTTTTAACAAATAATATTCTCCCAAAACGATATGCCCAAGAATTAAACCCATTGGGTAATTTGATTCTTCAGAACGAATTACAGATTCTTCGCCTAGCTCCCTAGCTTCCTCCTCTTTTCCAATTTTTAAAGCAGCCAAAGCTTTTACTCCGGCTATAGTTCTTAAACCTGGATCGTCATATTTTTTCAACATATCATAGGCCTCAGAACTATATTTATATGCCGATTCATAATCGCGAAGGGATAGGTAAATATTCGCGATATTATTCTTTAAAAGCCCTGATTTCGTCTCCAACCCATTATAGTCAGATATGTATATCGCTCTTCTTAAAAAAAAGATTCCATCTAAAGGTTCATTCCTTAAAGCTTTGACATTCCCTATCAAACTACAAAAATTAGCAGTTTGCTGATTGTAAGGGTCATTTTTCAATAAATCTAATCCTTCTGCACATGTCTTTAGTGTTTCGTCAAAATTCTGTGTTAGATATTCGTACTTGGCCTTATTGTACAGAAAAATTGTATTTATTTTAGTCTGTTCAGCATCATGATTCCCAACAATTAAAAGAGCTTCGGATAACAATGAATCACTTTTATCTCTTTCCACTAAAGCACGATCAAACAACTTGGTGATTAATACAGAATCTTCATGAAACTTATTAAGCTGCGAGATATCCTGCCCAAATACATTAGTTGAGGAAAAAAAAATAAATAATATGAAGTAAATAATTTTACTCATGGTATAAGATTTAGACTAAATTTTGAAGTCAACCAATTGATAAGTAATTGAGTCCGCCAAATGTATTGATTTTTTTTTCTAATTGGAAGTGATCTTCGAATTAGCGTCAATAAGAAATTACTCTAAACCTCTGACACATATAAAATTACTCTTAACTGTTGAAATCACTAGTTTTTATTATGGATCAATTTTCTAATTTAGGCACTAAATTAGAAGAGCATCAGCTGATACTTTTAAATATGACACGCTTTAAGCCCGCTATACAACTCACTTATAATTCTCAATGAGCACTTATTGAACATTCAACCAAATAAAACTCTTTAATAGCTATTACAAATGAAGCTTGCCTATTTCATCCTCTTATTTCTATTTTTCCAACAAATGTGTTTTTCGCAGGTTGTTACTACCGTTTACGATTCTATTGGAGTTGACCTTAGAGATGATATTATTTTGGACAATCATGGAAATATCTATTGTTCAGATTATGGCGGAACAAATGTTTATAAGCTCACTCCTGAAGGAATTCTATCCATTTTTGTCACTGGGCTTGAAACCCCAAATGGGCTAGCCTTTGATTCTGAAGGCAATCTTTTTATTTGCGACAATATTGGAGACAGAATTTACAAGGTTAATTCCATGGGAGTATTTCTTGATACTTTTGAAATTAGTAAGCCCTCTGGCATCATTAAGCAATTTGATAGTGATACCTTAATTTTCACACAGTACGGTGATGCGCACAAAATCAATAAACTATCTCCGGATGGAGAAATAATCTCAATGCATATTGGAGCTCCACTAAATGGTCCGGTTGGACTGGCTTATGACAATATTGGACAGCTTTATGTTGCAAATTTCAATGACCGTAAGATTTTTAAATCGAGTGACGATACATTAATTTATTTGGCCACTGTACCAGGTCCACCGTCTGGAACTTTGGGTTTTTTAGCTTTTGGCGGAAATAAATTGTGGGGAACCAGTTGGGGTTCAAATAAAATTTATGGAATTGGGACTAGTGTTAGTGATAGTACATTTTTATTTTGTGGATCAGATGCTGGTGGAATGGATGGTACAGTAGAAGTGGCAACTTTTACAAGCCCCAACGGAATTTATTCTAACATTACTGGAGATAC
>CAKZPK010000420.1 GCA_937139035.1 uncultured Crocinitomix sp.
GTAGTGTGAAAAAATCGAAACAACGAATACGAAAGAAATTGAACCTTTCGCCTGATATAACGTTGTCTGAATTTCTTTTAGATTATTGACAATATACCGTGTAAAAATAGGTGTATTTACCTATTTGATTGAATGTCTCCCTATTTGTCTCCCCTATAAACACTGAGTTTTTTGTTTTCAATTGTTAGGTTTGTCCCTGTGCTAAATATGTAATTATTACAATTGATCTTTCAATTTAATGATTGCGATTATTTATTTAGCAGTTTCCCCAAAACCTTCAACAAATGATAAAAATTGGTTTTATTGAAAATAATGATCTTTTGAGGAATGGATTGACTATGTGTTTTAATGACCAACCACAAATGGAAGTCTGTTTTAGTAAATCAAGCTGTAAAAACCTGCTAAACGAGATTAGTCAGAGCGATATTAACCACCTAATTTTGGATACGCTTGAGGATAATGATTTTATGATTATTCGACAGATTCAGCGTGAACATCCGGAATTAAAAGTGATTTTGTTGTCATCTGAAAGTCGGTTGGTAGAAAATTATTTGTTCTATTCTACCCATCCAACTGATGCGATATTATACAAGACGGTTAAGTTGGAATTGTTAATTGATACTATCTTAACGTTGGACGCAAAAAGAAGCCCGAAAATGATTTTACCAGGTGGTGTAAATGAGCTTGTGCCAAAAGTAAATAGTGGGAATTCTTTTTTCTCTAAAAGAGAGTGTACCATACTTAGTTTGATTGGAAAGGGTAAGACCAATAAAGAAGCATCAGAAATTTTAAACTTGAGTTATAGAACGATCGAGTCACACCGAAGACGAATGATTGAAAAGCTAGGTTGTAAAAACATTATTCCTGTTATTTTATTTGCTTTGGAAAAAAAATGGATCAAAGTTGAGCGAGATGAAATGTTGTTTTGGACATGACCTTATCTCTGAAGAACCTGTTGCTCCAATATTAGCTAAAATTCCAAACCAATTAATTTCTTATCACATTACTGTTATACGGATGTGTAATGATTGATCAATCAAGAAGTCTAGCAAAGTTGATTGCGGTTGAGCAAATAAACTCCCTTACACTGTCTTTGGCATAAGGGAGTCTCGTTTTTATTTATTGTTCAATAGCATATAGGTAATTCCTAGCGTAAACTGTCTGTTTTTAACCTCAAACTGCTGCGAATCATCAAAACCTGAAAAAGTACTAAAAGCATCTCGTGTTTCTGGTGTACGAATATTTAGCATTCCCCAGTTGCCCTTAGCAGATAGTATAAATTTGTCAGATAATTCAATTGAAGATTGTAAATGTAAACCTAAATCAAACCGATTTAAATCATTACCTCCTCCAATTGTTGCATACTTTATATCATTTGTACGATATTCAGAATGGCGATTATTGGTAAGAAGGTAGTTCGCTGAAAGTCCAGCTCCAATTGAAACTTTTGGTGCAATTTTAAAATCAATACTCACAGGTAAGGATAAATAATGTGCTTTTCGAGTAGTTTCGGATGTGTATTTATATACAGCACCATTGTCAATGTTTGTGATATAGTAAACTTCGTTTTCAATGCCCTGAATTTGGTTATACCCAAGCTCCACAGACAATTTGATGTTGGAGTGTAGAGCAAGCATTGATTGTACAGAAACACCCCAGGTTGGAGCAGGTTGGCTCTCTATTTCATTTAAATAGAAAGGGAATGCATCATTCTCGATTTTTTGCATTTCGCCTATTCCGGTTTTTAATTGAATTCCAAGTTGGATTTGACTTTTTGCTGCTTGAGTTGAAAACAACACAAGTAAACAGATGATTAAACGATTCATAGTTAGATATTTATTTAGTGTTAAGTAAAAATTATATCATATTTGAATAGCATTTAAAAATTAGGGAGGTTCAAACGAACAATTTTGAAACTTATTATAATCGATTTCATTTTTTACTTAAAATGGCACAAAAACTTTCCTTTAAAGTAATTTTTGTCTACTTTTTGGTTAAAAAAGTGTCCTTTTGGCATGAAAAAGGAGAGGGCAACGTTTTTGATCTATTGGAATCATGTTTAGCAAGAAAATAACACGAATTTCTTTTGCAATTGCTTTCACAGTTGTTATGCTCATGTGGCTTGTTTTTGCATTTGACTACTATTTAGAGTTGGATCTATATCGCTATGGTGTTCGTCCTGGAGAATGGTCAGGCTTAATCGGTGTTATCGCATCTCCATTTTTGCACAGCACAAATGATGTTGGGCACATATTAAATAATTCACTACCTGCATTTCTATTAACTTGGTTATTGTTTTATCATTATCGTACCATTGCAACAAAGTCCTTCTTAATGATTTTTATCTTATCAGGTTTAGGGACATGGTATTTGGGTAAAGAGAGTTACCATATTGGTATGAGTGGAGTTATTTATGGTTTAACGTCATTCTTAGTTCTAAGCGGATTTTTTAGAAAAAACATGCGTGTGGCTGGCATTTCATTGTTTGTCATATTTATTTATGGGAGTATGATTTGGGGAATTTTTCCTATAAAGACAGGCGTTTCTTGGGAAGGACATTTATCAGGTTTGTTTGCTGGATTAATGGCGGCTGTTTTATTTAAGCAAGTTGGTCCACAACCAAAAAAATTGCGATACGAAGTTGAAGAAGAATTGGGTATTGAACCCGAAGAGGAATATTGGACAGAAGGCTATTTTGAGCGGAAAAAGCAAGAAAAAGAGCAGTTGGCCTTGCAAGAAAATAAACCCCGAATTATTATCAAGTATAATTATGTTCCCAAAGGAGGCATATTACCGCTTGATCCGCAAGTAACTGGGGAGGAAGAGTAGGTTGAAATTCAAATGTGTTTCTGTATTTGGTTAATTAAGTCTAAAGAGGTATAGTTCTTGATATATTTGCCAAAAAATTAGCACTAAATATTTTTGAATGAGACATGTTTTTGGAATCCTCCTTGTGATGGGATTTTTTTTCGGCTGTAACGAACAATTTGATCATTCAATTTCAGGAGAAAATACAGTTGTTTCAAATGATGAACTCATTGATAGTTTAATTGGTAATGCTGTTAGTGAATCCGCTATTGGAAATCATGCTGTTGCTGCTCAAATTTTTGACGAAATAGAAGATCTTTTCAATGCAAAAACAGATCCGTCCTTAAAGCTTTTGTGGTTTAACAATAAAACAGAGTTGATTAAACTAAAGGGCGACTATGTAACTGCAATCAACAACTATTATAAAGTAGAGGAATACTCTCAGGTGTTGAATGATTCGTTGGGCTTAGGTTTAGCATATTATAATTTAGGTACAGTGTTTTATGCAATGGACCAATTGGATAAGGCAGAGTCGTATATAAACAAGGCATCACTGGTTTTTTATGACATTGGAGACACGAATAAGCAAATGTATACAACCATACTTTATTCTGGAGTATGCAGAAAGACGGGAGCCTATGAAAAAGCTAAATTGAAGCTTGAAAAGGCGATTAATTATTACGAAAAATCTGAATCGTTAGGCTTATTGTCACTCTGCTTTAATAACTACGGAAATATATTATTTGATGAAGGGAAATTTGCTGAAGCCTTGGAGTTTTACCAGGCCTCTTTAGTTTATGCCAGAAGGACGGGTAATGAATATGGTATGGCGCTAAAAATGGGGAATGTTGGAGAAACGTATTTAGCATTAAATCAGCCAAAAACAGGATTAATTTATATTGACAGTAGTCTTTCAATAGCGCGGGAACTGGATGCCAAAGAAACAATCAAGCATAACCTCATTCGGTTGACAGAGTATTATGGCGAATCCTCTCCTGAACGGGCTGTGGCATATTGGCCAGAATTGTATGATCTGAATTCAGAGTTGTTAAAGCTGGAATCTGAAGAGATTATTGAAAAAATTGAAAAGAACAATGAAATTGAACGCGCATTAATTGTCTCTGAAAATGAAATTAAATTATTACAAAGTGACCAATTAATTAGCGATAAAGAGGCCGAGAACAGAAGATTAATCTCAATTTTTATTATTTCAATAATTGCATTCATTACACTTATTATATTCATACTCTATAAACGCCAAAAGAAAATTCGTGTTTATGAAAAGCTGCATCATCAAAATGAAAAGAAGTTGATTGAAGCAGAAAAAGCAAAAACAGAGAATGAGTTAAAGAACAAAGTACTTGAAGAAAATCTTGTGCGTAACGAACTGGTGTTTTTTTCAGTTAAAATGGGCGAGTTTTTGAGTCAAATAGAAGGGCTTAAAGAACAGTTTAAGGCGATTGATAAAACGGATTTGAGTGAACTTAGCTCCTATCAAAAGTTACGTAAAAATCATTTATCAATCAATCAAAACTTAACAGATGAAATTCATGCAAGGATAGATGAGCTAAGTTCTGCTTTCTATTTTAATCTTAAAATGACGCATCCAGATCTTACAGAAGGGGAATATAGAATTGCAACACTTCTTGTTGCAGGTATGTCGTCAAAGGAAATTGCCAATATATTAGTGATAGAACCTAAGAGCGTAGATATGAAACGCTACCGCTTACGTAAAAAGTTAAATCTTGATCCAAATGACAACTTAATTGATGCCCTAAAATTGCTTGGAGGGTTAATGTAGAGATCGTGTAGTGATTGTTTTTACTAGGGTTTGGGGATGTGCGCTTAATTTTGTTTCATATTAATTTAAAATTAAATAAATGAAAAAATTAAGCGTTTTGTTTGTCATTTTAGGAATGGCAACGGTGAATTTATCTGCTCAAGATCTTGAGATAGGAAATGTAAGTATTGGATATGATGATTATGATGAAAGTGAAGGATTGATAACTGGAATTTACTTTGATGTGCTTTGTAATGAAGAGGAAATAACAGAAGAATTTGAAATCTCAATATTTCTTGTTGATCCAGATGATATTGATATCAATTACCAAATTTGGTCTTATATAGATGAGGATGGGCAAGGAGAATCAACTTTAGTTGAATATGACGGTATTGATATCGACATTGACGATATCCCTGATGTGCCTGATGGTGAATATAGAATTATAGTTTGCGTAGATGATTATGACGACATCTCTGAATCTGATGAAACGAACAATTGTGTTTATGCGAGCTTACCGGGTGAAGATTTAAC
>CAKZPK010000421.1 GCA_937139035.1 uncultured Crocinitomix sp.
CAACAATAGTGTATCTGCTAATCGGTTCGTTACGGCCATTTTGGTATTCTGGATAAGCCGCTTTAAATTGATTAACATATGTTGGACTTGTATTTAATTTACCAATCAACTCTGCATAATTGGAATTTAGTTCATCCGGATTAAAAAGAACATGTTCAATTTGATCTTCAGGACTGCTAGCTCTTGCATCCCAAAAAAAGCGCGTATTATAAACTGCATTAAGTAAAGTAGGAGAGTTTCTGCTTAACGTGTTTGTTTTATCGTAAGCAATACTCGTTTTTTGTCCATCACTAAAGCCCATGTTGGGATCATGACAAGAAACACATGCACGTTCGTTATTTCCAGAAAGGATGGGATCGTAAATCAATAATTTACCTAATGCTTGGCGTTTGTCTTCAATTCCGGCTTCGCTGTATTTAGAATAATAGCGGTAGTTTAAAAAATTAGTTTCAAATAGGTTTTCGGCTTCATAGTTAGTGCTAAATGCATTACTGCCAGTTAAGTCTCTTGTTTCAATGTTTAATTTTTTTTGGAAACGAAGCAGTGTTTTAAAAAGTGGATTAATAACGTCTTTTATAAAACCAAAGCGATTAAAGTTGACAAAGTCAGTATTTGCAAAGTAGATTGAGCTTTTAGCAAATATCATTGTTGTTTCCTGAATTTGACTACTACTTAAGTAACTATGGTAAAACTGAATGGTTTTATTTAGTGTTTCAATTGCTGTTTCGGATTCTTTTAATGCGTTTATTTCAGATGGAGCATCAAAACCGGTTATGCCTAATGCGGCTATTCGCACAAGTTCCTCGCGCATACTTTCAAATACCATCCGTTCGGACAGTTGCATTGAAGGTAAATAACGTTGAAACTCTTTTGTTTTGTGATTGAGTTTTTCTCCCAATTTTTGAAAGGACGCTATGTTTTTCTCAATTAAGGCTTCTTCCATTGTTTGAAAGCCAGAAGGTTCTATAATAACTAAGTTGGGCGCTTTTCGTTCGGTATGAGGTAACGGGGCTCCATTAATATGATCTTTAACAAATTCTGGATCTAAGTATGAAAAAATCATTTCAACCCGTTTAAATGCGATTCTGGCTTCATAAAATGCTGTTGCATTTTTATCCCAGTTTACTACAGTGTGGTTAGCAGTTTGTTCTAAATGACTCACAGAATTAGCAAACTTTTCATAATCATTTATGAATTGAGCTTTAACTTGATGAGCGGGTTTGTTTAATGCTGCAAAACTTAGCAATGAATTAAAAACAAAGAGGATAATAAGTGGAGTTTTCATTTGATCTTAGATAAACAAAATTCACCCCATCTAAACATTTAAAGGTTTAAATGGGGTGAGGTTAAAAAATAGAAAAGATTGATTATTGAATAATTAATGTTTTCGTTTCTTTTTCGCTGGTTTGAATATAATATGTACCAGGAGTTAGAGTAGAGACATTGATTTTGTCAACACTTGTTAATACATTAATCAAGTCTCCGTTGGAATTGTATATGGCTACGTCTGTAGATTTGTTCATATAAACAATGCTTGTTGCAGGGTTTGGGTAAAGTGTCAATTCCTCAACTGTTTTGTCAATCATAGGAATTCCAGAAAATCCTTTGTCAAATCCAGTTAATGCGATTGTGCATGAGTTGTTATAAGGGTAAGGATTCGATCCGCTTGGATGTTGTGAGTTGAATAATATTGTTTTTCCATCAGGCGTTCCTCTTACTCCAGTAATTTCAGCTCCATAAGGTACTTGAGCAATTCTAATTAAATCATTCAAAGTAGGATTTTGAATGCGCATGTCAAGCATAAATAACTCACATGTTTTGTTTGAATATCCCATTGGCATTCTTCCGTTTGATGTGCCATTTAGGTCTTCGCAAATAAGCATATAAGTTACTTCATCAATAGTAATGAATCCTAAACCATCAGGGTTTGATAGATGAGTTGACGGATAATCTTCTTCAGACACATCTGCACCAAAGTTTGGTCCTCCTTCAATATGAGTAGAGAATTCGTTTGTGCTCACATCAAACTTCAATACGCGTCCGTAGTAATCTGCGTAGGTTAAATCATCTGGTCCACTAGCAAATTGATTATTTGCTCTTACCACATGGTGTCTTGGAAATACACCACCGTCAGCCAATTCATCATTCCATCTTGCTGCCGGATTGTCTCTTCCTGTTTCTGTGATATATACATTACCATCTTCTTCATTATAAACAACCCATTCTAATCGGTTGAACATAGTTGCACCATTTGCAATTGCGTAATCTTGAAAATGTAGCATTACATCTAAGTCTGAATTATCAATTTCTATCCATTTATCTTCAGAGTCTTGCTTATAAAAGTAAGTTGTACCAACTGTGAAATCACCAGCTTCATCTGCAACAAATTTTGTGAAAATCCCAGGTGTATTGTCAGCTCCTAAATAAACCGTTTTATTGTCAGGCATTACTACACCACCTTCAAATGGTTGTCTTCCCCAATTGTATTGCTTGCGAACTGCAACGGCTTCTCTAGGATCAATTTCAACCATGTAGTTGAAGTTTTGATACTTCTCAATTGTTTCTCCATCAGCCATGTCAATTCCTGATCCTTCAATTGTAAATGGGAGTGTATCTCTAACACCTTCACCATCATCATAAATATGTTCATTATCATATCTAAACCATTCTTCGGCAGTCCAAATTCTGCCATCTGCTGCAGATTGAATTCCACCACAGTTCATACCTGTTTCGCCTACATTATTAGCAAAATCAACATTGAAAAAATAACCTGTTCTTCCATCAGCCAAAGTTTGCTCAACAATAATTAAAGAATCAGTATCAGCATCTCTTTTCACTTTAAAAACAGTCATTCCGCCGCCGTCTCCAACATTGTCATTTGCTTGTACCATTTCATGGTTTACAGATAACCATCCTAAATCACTTGTTTCAGAATCCTCTGTAAAGCCAATAAAGTCGTGCCATTGTTTTGCCGGAAAACTTCCTGCGGGGTTTCCATGGGTGTCTGTTGTTTCCACTTCATCTACGCCTCCATTAAATATGACTTGTTTTTGAAGGATAGATTCTGGTACAATTACCGTTTCAGATTCTATTGTAAAATCGAAATGAGGATCAAACCCCAATTGTCCAAAGCATGTTGCGGCTAATACATTTAGTGCCGCCGAGAATAAAATTCGTTTCATTGTTTATCTTTTAGTTTGGTGCAAATCTACGGCGGCTTATTGGCGAATTATTTACCTTAATTTTACGACTTCCTTATGTTTGCATTACTAATTGTTAGGGTTAAATATCGATAGTGTTAAGGATATTAATAGCTTGTTAAATTAATATTGAGAGAGAATCATTAACAAATGTCATAGCAGCATTTTAACAGATAATATTAAGGTAATGTGGTTTGTAGAAATTGAGTAGGAAGATTAATTAATATAGTCTTTTGTTAATATGAAATTAGTTTCGAGGTAAACATTAACTTTGCGCCATGGCAGATCTTAAAACAGAAGCAGATATTTTAAAGAAATTAGGAATCGTAAAGCTTAATCCTATGCAGGAAGAGGCAAAGCGCGCGGTGCTTTCCGAATCTGAAATTCTTTTACTTTCGCCCACAGGCACAGGAAAAACATTAGCGTTCTTACTCCCGATCATTGCCAAATTAAACCCTGATCTTAGAAAAATTCAGGCTTTAATTATGAAAGCAATAAGTTTAAAGCAAGT
>CAKZPK010000422.1 GCA_937139035.1 uncultured Crocinitomix sp.
GGATTAAAATATGATTTTATTGTGCGACCATTTGCAGATCCTTCTCAAATTCAATTAGAATGGATAGGGGCAGATTCCATTTTTCTTTCTGATAAAGGCGAGTTAATAGTGAAAAATCAAATTTCCACTATTTACGAATCGATTCCGAAAGTTTATCAAATTATTCAAAATGATACCGTTTTAATAAACACCAAGTATCATCTTAAACCAGGGAACAATGAAAGTACAATCGTCAGTTTTGATATTGACGATTACGACCCAAATTTCAAATTGATTATTGATCCGTGGGTCACAAATTATGGAGGAGAAGGGATTGATTATGGGTTAGAAGTAGATACAGATCTTGAAGGAAATGTTGTCATGTCTGGAGAAACTTATAGCTCAGCGGCTATTTCAGAAGCGGGCTTTCAAATGATATTCGGTGGTGGAGAATCTGATAGCTTTTTAGCCAAGTTTGATGAAAATGGTGTACGCTTATGGGGAACTTATTATGGTGGTTCAGGAGGAATGCGAGAGAGAGGGAACGGTGTTGCTACAGATTCTGATGGAAATATTTATGTAGGCGGAGCTACGGCTACAACAGATGCTATAGCAACTGTTGGTGCTTATCAACCAGGTTTTGGTGGAGGGCTGTTTGACGGATATATTGCAAAATTCGATCCTAGCGGTGCACGATTGTGGGGAACTTATTTCGGTGGAGCAGGAGAAGATTATGCAATGAATATTGGGGTTGATATCTACGATAATTCATATATCGTTGGATATACATTTAGTGAATCAGGTATTGCATTTGACGGACATCAAATGGATCTCGGAGGTTTTGCAGATGGTTTTCTGGTAAAGTTCGATCCAGAAGGCAATAGAGAATGGGCTACTTATTATGGAGGAGGCGGAGCCGAATTAATTCATGATATGGAGGGGGATAAATTCGGGAATATTGTTTTAAGTGGAGTCACAACGAGTGCTGAGCAAATTTCTTCCGTTGGCGCTTTTCAAGAAGATTTTGAAGGAGGGCAGGATGCTTTTTTGGTGAAATTTGAACAAGATGGGACACGCTTATGGGGCACCTATTATGGTCAACTGTGGGTAGAGCGGGGAGATGCCGTAACAACAGATACAAGTGGGAATGTTTACATGGCAGGGAAAACGACTGCTCCAACGGGCTCAGCGACACCTGGCGCCTTCCAAGCTACAAGCGGAGGTATTTCAGATGCATTTTTAGCAAAGTATGATCCAGAAGGTGAGCAACTTTGGGCAACTTATGTTGGAGGGGATTTAATTGATTATGCCTTTGCTGTGGACGTGGATGATATTAGCAATAATGTAGTTATAGCAGGGCAAACGGAAAGCGAAGATTTTCCTACAGCGACTTGCGCCGCACAAAATGAGTTGATTGGAGATATGAATGCTTTTGTAACTCAGTTTTTGCCAGACGGAGAATTGTTTTGTTCTTCGTATCTCGGTGTTTTGCATGAGGAAGAGAGTGTGCTCACAGTTAAGGATTGTTGGGTTTACATTGCTGGTTCAACTAAAGGAAACATATCAACTCCGGGTGCGCACCAAACGACTTATGGAGGAGATGATTTTGATGCTTTCTTAGGAAGAGTGCACTTGGCTTCATGCGAATTAACTATCCCTGATCTATTAACATCTTTTGAAACTGAAAGCACTAACGTCACCTCTTGTACGCCATGTAATGGAAGTGCCACTGTCGATATTTCTGATTTTTGTATGAATCCGAGTGCGCTAAAAACGTATAGATGGAGCAATGGAGTTGAGGAATGGTATACGACAGAAACAATAAGTACTATTGATGGAATTTGTGAAGGTGATTATTGGGTGGAGGTTACCATTAATTGTGATCAAAGAGATACTTTCTATTTTGAAATTGATAATACAGCGTCGATCACTGCCGAATTTTCTATGGCGGATGTTTGCGCAGGAGAGGTTGTTTCATTCGATAATACTTCATTCACTATTTTTGGAGATATTATCGCTCATGATTGGGATTTTGATGATGGTGATTTTTCGACAGATGAGAACCCTACTCATGTGTATGATGAACCTGGAGAATATGAGGTTGAGCTAACTGTTGAAAATGATAGCGAATGTCTCGATTCCTTAATCCTATTGCTACAGGTTTATCCAAATTATGAAATTGTTATTGATACCGCTATTTGCCAAGGGGAGATATTTATTTTGCCAGATGGTAGCACAATTACGGTGAATTCGGATTCGAATTGGGAAGAAACTTTTGAAAGTTCATTTGGTTGTGATAGTTTAATTACAATTAATATTGAAATGGTTACGGCATATTTTGGAACAGAGAATGTTTATGTAACTGAGGGGGATGTATTTGTTTATCCTGATGGTACAACGGAGCTTATTTTAACAAACACAACACACACTTCTTTTTTGCAAACTACAGCTTTGTGTGATAGTACAATTTTGACGAATGTTTTTGTGATTGAAGAGCCAGAAATGCCAATTAATACATCTTTTACTGCCCCCAATATATTTACACCTGATAATGATGCTGCAAATAATTTATTCTATTTCCCAAGTGAAGGAGTAGAAACATTTAATTGTGTCATAACTAATCGTTGGGGGGAAGAAGTGTTCCAATTCCAATCCATTGAAGATACTTGGGATGGTATAGAGATGAAAACAGGAAATAAATGTACAGACGGGGTTTATTTTTATACTTATTCTGGAAAATTTCAGTCTGGAGAATCTTTTCAAGGACAAGGTAATGTACAATTACTACGTGGCGAATAAGACAGTTATCCGCCATAACGTCAAAATTCAGCAATTGATTTCAACTTTTTTATGAAATTCAGACAAAGCAGGAACTAACTCCTAAAAACTACGACATAATGGCTGTTTTTTCTGAGTGGTACGATTTCTGACAAGATATCTAAAAAAAACACCACCGATTTTCCGCGTAAAATTGGTATAAATCACGAGAACTCGCTATTTTTAGCGATTCATAATTTTAGAAGCATAACATGTTTGGAATTTTAAAGAAATTAGCAGGAAGCAAAGGGAAGAAGGATGATAAAATATATCAACCGTACGTGGACCGAGTAAAGTCTTTCGAAGCTAAAATTGGCGCCTTGAGTAATGATGAGTTACGAGCAAAAACAGCAGAGTTTAAGTCATTAATCAAAGCGCGTACACAAGCGTCAGAAGACGAGATCAAATCGATCAATGAAACGGTAGACAATAATCCTGGTATGGATTTTCAGGAAAAAGAAAATCTTTATGGAAAAGCAGATAAATTAAAACTCCAAATAGATAACGATATTGAGGCGGTTTTAGAAGAGATTTTGCCAGAAGCTTTTGCTGTAATCAAAGAAACAGCAAAACGTTTTGCTGAAAATGATGTTGTTAAAGTTGCTGCTACTGACTTTGATAAAGAATTAGCTGAAACAAAGGATAATATTTCTATTAATGATGGTCAAGCTATTTGGGAAACCAGCTGGAATGCTTTTGGAACTGAGGTAACTTGGAATATGATTCATTATGATGTGCAGTTATATGGTGGTACTGTATTGCACAGAGGTAATGTGGCGGAGATGCAAACGGGAGAGGGAAAAACATTAGTTGCAACTTTACCTGTATACTTAAATGCATTATCTGGTAAAGGTGTTCACTTGATTACAGTAAATGACTATTTGGCAAAACGAGATTCTGAATGGATGGGACCTCTTTACCAATTTCATGGATTAAGTGTTGATTGTATTGATAGACATAAACCTAATTCTGAAGGAAGAAAGGCAGCATATAGAGCAGATATTACATTTGGTACAAATAATGAATTTGGGTTTGATTATTTGAGAGACAATATGGCATCAAGCCCTAACGATATTGTACAGCAAAAACATCACTATGCAATTATTGATGAGGTTGAGTCTGGATGGATTGATGATGCGAGAACGCCATGAAGTATTTCTGGACCAATGTCTGGTGGAGATGTTCATGAGTTCAATGAACTAAAACCGAAAATTGAGAAAATTGTTGCGGCACAAAAGAAATTGGTAAATGAGTTTTTGATTGATTCAAAAACAAAATTAAAAGGATTAGATACTGGAGAAATTGATAAGGACACCTTGTTTGATGGAGGTTTATCTTTGTTACGTGCGTTTAGAGGTTTTCCTAAAAATAAAGCATTAATTAAGTATTTAAGTGAAGAAGGAATTCGTGCACAATTGCAAAAAGTAGAGAATTATCACTTACAAGATCGTGAGCGTGAAATGCCTAAGGCGGATAAGGAGCTATACTTCGTTATCAATGAAAAGCATAATACGATTGAACTAACAGAAAAAGGAATTGACCTACTTTCTGATGGTGAGGATCGTGATTATTTTGTGATGCCAGATATTGGTTTAACAATCAATGAACTGGAAAAACAAAATTTAGAACGTTCAGAGTTGTTGGCACAAAAAGAATCAGCAATTCAAGATTTTAAAGTGAAGTCTGAACGTATTCATACCATTAACCAATTATTAAAAGCTTATTCTCTTTTCGAAAAAGAAGTAGAATATGTAATTATGGATGGTAAAGTCATGATTGTTGATGAGCAAACAGGACGTATCATGGATGGTCGTCGTTATTCAGATGGATTGCACCAAGCAATTGAGGCAAAAGAAAATGTGAAAATTGAAGCAGCAACACAAACGTATGCTACAATTACATTACAGAATTTTTTCAGAATGTATCATAAATTGTCTGGTATGACAGGTACAGCTGAAACTGAGGCACAAGAGCTTTGGGATATTTATGAATTGGACGTTGTTGTTATTCCAACAAACAGACCAATACAACGTTTGGATGAGCAAGATTTAGTTTTCCGTACTGGACGTGAAAAATTCAATGCGGTTATTGATGAGGTTCAACGTTTGGTTGAATTAGGAAGACCTGTATTGGTTGGTACGACAACCGTTGAGATTTCGGAGTTGTTAAGTCGTATGTTAACCATGCGAAAAATTAAGCACAATGTCTTAAATGCAAAACAACATAAAAAAGAGTCTGAAATTGTTGCTGAAGCGGGACAAGCTGGCCGTGTAACCATAGCAACCAATATGGCTGGTCGTGGTACGGATATTAAATTATCGCCAGAAGTGTTAGCTGTTGGTGGATTGGCAATTGTAGGTACAGAGAGACATGATTCACGACGAGTGGATAGACAGTTAAGAGGTCGTGCTGGTCGTCAAGGTGATCCAGGATCTTCTCAGTTTTTTGTTTCGTTAGAGGATCAATTAATGCGTAAGTTTGGATCTGAGCGTATTGCTAAAATTATGGACCGTATGGGCTATAAAGATGGTGAGGTTATTCAGCATTCAATGATTACAAAATCAATTGAACGTGCTCAAAAGAAAGTAGAAGAAAATGCGTTTGGTGTTCGTAAAAGGTTGTTGGAGTATGATGATGTAATGAACGTTCAACGTAATGCTATTTATAGAAAAAGAAAAAATGCACTTTATGGAGAAAGATTGGAGCTAGATGTTTCAAATATGTTCTATGATGTTGCTGAGGAAATCGTAAATAGACATTTTCCAAATAAAGATTTTGATGCCTTTGAATTGGATTTAATTCAATTCTTGAAAATTCAATCTCCAGTTTCTAGAGAAGATTTCGACGGAACAAATCCAGGAAACCTAATTGATGACATTTTTGATAAAGCCATGACGGCTTACGAGCAAAAATCAGAGCGTTTAATTCAAATGGCTAAACCTGTTATCTCTAATGTATTAGAAAAAGAAGGTGATCGTTATGAAAATATGATGCTTCCTGTAAGTGATGGCGTAAAGTCAATGCGAGTTATTATTAATTTGGAAGAAGGTCAAAAATCAGAGGGTAGAATTTTCAAAAAACAAATTGAAAAAATGATCACTCTTGGATATATTGATAATGAGTGGAAAGAGCATTTACGTAAAATGGATGATCTTCGAACTTCTGTACAACATGCCTCTATTGAGCAAAAAGATCCTTTGGTAATTTATAAAAAGGAATCGTATAACTTGTTCCAAGGAATGATGGGGAAAATGAGTAAAGAAGTTGTTGCATTCTTATCTAAAGCCGATTTACCGCGTCAAGAGCAGCAACAACAAGTTGCAACAAAAGAAAGCGAGTTTGAAAATTCAGGTGGAGCTTTTAAAAATGCGCAAGAGCAAAATCGTCAGCAAGAGTTTAAAGGAAGTGAAGGTTTTAAACAAGCTTCACAAAACTCTGGTAATCCGCAACAACGACCAAAACGCCAACCTGTAGTGAAAGTTGAACCTAAGATTGGGCGAAATGATAAGGTTGAAATTAGAAATATGCAAACAGGTGAAACCAAAGTTTTAAAGTATAAAGCGGCTGAAGCATTGGTTAAAACAGGTGTTTGGGTAGTGACTAAAAAAGTATAACAATTAAGTAGAAACCGTCTAAAATGATCGGTTTATGCTAATTAGTTAACAGATAATAATTAGAATGAAAGGATATAATGCATAGCATTGTATCCTTTTTTCTTTTTCATACATTCGTTTCAAAACAATTGATAATATGCGTTGGAACTGGAAATATGCCCTCATTACACTGGTCATTCTAATGATAGAAATAGTGATTGCATTATTTGTGCGAGATCAATTTGTACGGCCTTTTATAGGGGATTTATTGGTCGTAGTTTTGCTCTACTATGGTTTTAGAACAATTCTAAAAGCAAAAGCATTTAAAGTTGCAGTGGGTGTATTTCTTTTTGCAGTGGGAGTTGAAATATTACAATACTTTCAGTTGGCAGAATTATTAGGACTAGAAAACAACGGAATTGCTCACGTAATTTTAGGAAGTACCTTCGATTGGTTGGATATTTTAGCCTATTCTCTTGGAACTGTTTTGGCTTATTTTGTCGATCAAAAATACTTGGAACAAGAAAGTTAACTTATTCCCACTCTTTCCCTGTACGATAAACCGTTCCCTTAAACGCAGCAACCAAAACTTCATCTTGGTTATAAACTCGCGTTGTTAAAACACCTATTTTTTTTGAAACTGAAATTTCTTCTGTTGCCGTTCTTAGAATATCTCCAACTTTAACTGGTTTTAGATGAGATATAGAAGTCTCAACAGAAACAGATTGGATGCCGTGTGTATTGATTGAAAAAGCAAGTGCACTATCCGCTAATGAATAGGTAATACCGCCGTGCGCAATATTAAAGCCGTTCACCATTTCTTGACGAACCATCATTTCGCAGACCACATTACCAACACCATAATCTAAGATATTAATGCCTAACCACTGACTCATTTCGTCGCCAGCCATCATTTTGTCTACTATCGCTTTTGGTTCCATGTTTTTTATATGTCAGTAGTTGTTTTCTGCTTAATTATAGCAAGCTAAATAAAAAGATTAATTCGCCGCTCCGTTTAAAAGCCCAATCATACCAGAACTCACAATAAATAATTGAGTTTTAGTCTCGTCAGCAAGTGATTCACCATCTTCATCCACCGCTTCAATTTCGTTCATCATAAATTGTGATAAATGATGCTGTTGAATTAAATCTTGCATAGGAGTGTAATCCTCATTTTTGTAAATAGCATCTAAGGCTAAAATAAATGGATCTTGAAAATTCTCAATATCATCTTCAGAAATTTCTTTTAAAGATATTCCAGCCTGGTCGAAAGCTTCGTGTACAATTGCAAAATAATAGACTGAAAACATATTTAAATCTTCGTTTTCATACTCTAAGCCAGCTTGCAATAAATAATTGACCAAACTTTGTTGCTTAAGTGTAAACGTTTCGATTTTTTTATCTAATGCATCCTCACTTAAACCATCAATTTTTTTGATTGCTGCTTCTATACTATCAATGCTAACTTGACTCATTTTCTATTAATTTTTATCTGGGAAATACCTTCACCCAATATTTGGTGTCAAAGGTATAAACAATTCACGATTATCAATAACAAGTTAAAAATTGATTATTGGACAAAGTAATTCGTTAATTCTCAAAAAAAATGATAGTTTTAAGAAGTAGAAACTCCACCAAAACTAAATTACGCAACATAAACTATGAACTATTTTAGTCCTGACTTTTTAGACTTTTTTAAAGAACTAGCAGCCAATAATCATAAAGATTGGTTTGATGTGAACCGAAAGCGGTATGAAGCAAATGTGAAAAAAGCATTTGAAGTTTTTGTCACAGACCTAATTGAAGCTATTCAAAAACATGATAAAAAAATTGAAATCACCTACAAAGAGGCTATTTTTCGTATAAATAGAGATATTCGATTTTCAAAAAATAAAGAACCATACAAATTAAATCGATCAGCAATCATTTCTCCTAAAGGAAGAAAAGATAAAGCATTTCCGGGGTTGTATTTAGAAATGGGGCCAGAACATTTTAGGATTTATGGAGGCGTTTATCAACCCGATAAAGAGCAATTATATGCAATTAGAGAAACGATTGTTTCCAATCCCAAAGCATTTAATAAACTTGTGAATGATAAAAAGTTTTTGGCAACTTTTGGCGAAATAAGAGGAGAGAAAAATAAGGTTATTCCCAAGGAGTTTAAAGAAGAGGGGGCAGAAACACCATTGGTGTTTAACAAGCAATTTTATTGGTTCACGCAGTTTGAACCAGAGCTAATTGAATCAGAAAGCTTATTAGAAAAAACAATGGAAGTGTATATGGCGAATAAAAAAGTCATGGATTATTTCGCAAAAGCCATGGAAATATGAGAGTAATAATACTAATTGCATTATTGCTGAGTTTGCAACTTCATGCTCAGGTTTTACCAGAAGAAAGAGCTGTGGATTGGTCAATAGCTGGATTGAAAAATGAAATTCCAACACCAAATGTCATCATTGATTTTATTGATGCAGGTGGAGTAGGTGATGGCGAATTTGTAAATAATGGGGTGATAGAATCCATTATTGCAGATCATGTTGGAGATACAGTTCAGGTTAATTTTCCTAACGGAGTATTCTATTTTGAGAGTACGATTCATGTACCATCCAATTTTATTATAAATGGACTAGGAGCAGACTCGACTTTGTTAGAATTTGATTTGGGAGGAACGAATACACATATGATTCGTGTTGCAGGCTCAACTTCTTACGCGGCTAGTTCAGCTATCGTTGGATCAATAAATAAGGGGGAAACGATAGTTGAGGTTGCAGAATTAGATTCATTTGAGGTGGGTGATTGGGTGCGAATCAGAGATTATGATCTTGACAATGTTGTTTCCGATTGGGGAGAATATAATACAGGGCAAATTCTCAAAATTAAAGAGATTACAGGTGAGGGAATTGAGTTTGAGAGTCCGTTACGTCGAAATTATGACGCGATTGATGAGCCTTATATTGTGCGGATAAATATGAGAGAAAATGTGGCTATTAAAAATTTAAAATTAAAACGATTGGATGCCGCAGGTGGGTCATCTAGTTCTGTTAATTTCTTTAATGCCGCTAATTGTTTAGTGAAATGCATTGAGAGTGAATTAACAAATTATGCACATGTTCGAATAGACTTTTCAAGTAATATAGAAGTGCGCGGTAGTTATTTTCATGACGGACATGATTATGGAGGAGGAGGAAAAGCCTATGGTGTAGTTTGTCAATTAACCACAGGAGAGTGTTTGGTGCAAGATAATATATTTGACCATTTGCGACACTCAATGCTGCTGCAGGCTGGAGCTAATGGAAATGTTTATGGCTATAATTATTCTACAAATGCATATTGGGAAGAATTTCCGAATAATGCAGCAGGTGATGCAGTATTACATGGGAATTATGTGTACGCTAATTTATTTGAAGGTAATATTGTTCAAAATATTGTGGTTGACAATTCTCATGGAATTAATGGCCCGCACAATACCTTTTTTAGAAATAGGGCGGAGCTATATGGTATATTTATGAATAATTCCCCGGCTTCAGACAGTCAAAACTTCATAGGAAATGAAATACCAAATGAAGGTTTTTTGTTGGGTTTATATGCTTTTGAAGGGGTAGATCATTTCAAGTACGGTAATAATCACCGCGGCGAAAATAAACCTGAAGGAACAACTGATTTACCGGATGAATCATATTATTTAGATGCAGCTTTGCCGTATTTTGGATACTATTCGTCATGGCCACCAATTGGATATCCTAATGAGTTAGAAGATTATAATAATGAAGCGTATAACAACCTTGGAAGTGGTTATGCGATTCAATGCGAAAATTTATACGAAGATGTAGGATTAAATGAATTGGAGAAAGAAAATGCTATACTTGTTTATCCAAACCCAAGTAGTGGAATTGTGACAATTACAAATTTGAGTAATGTGAACTTAGGTTGGGTTGAGATTTATGACTTAACAGGGAGTCTCGTTTGGCAAAAAGAAATTTCTAGTAATTCAACTACCATTAATTTAAGTCATTTTGAAAACGGAATTTATTTTCTGAATAGTCAAATAGGAAAGTATAAACTCATCAAAAACTAGCTTGCTTGGTCGAAGTTTTTAAAATGGAAAAGGAGCTAGTAAATTAAAAAATAGAAAGAGCAATACAATTGTATTGCTCTTTCATGTATTATCTAGTTTTCAATTAGATTTGAATAACAACTTGGATGTTTTGAGTAAGCTGAAATGAGTTAGTGAAAACTGGTGAACTTGTTCCATTATTTATTTGAAAAAAGTAGTTTCCGTCAACAGCTGAAAGCTCAAATGTTCCTGTTTGAGAAGTAACATCTGAATCAACAATTGTGGTGTCAGAACTGTTCAGTAAAAGAATAGTTGCATTTGCAATTGGGAGCTCATTCAAGTCCTCAAGTTTTCCTGCAATAATTTCTTCTTCCTCTTCTTCTCCAACTCTATTTTGATCCGCGAATGGGCGAATAATTAAATTTGTTTCACCATTCGATTGGTTTGAATAATTGTTGGTTTCTTTTTCGCAAGAAGCAAATCCAAATAAAATTCCGATTGCGAATACTGGTAATATAATTAATTTGAAACTTTTCATTTTCCTTAAATTTTAAAGTGTAATATCCTCGTTCCTTTACCTCGTGTGAAGGCGGGATTATATGTCCGTTTTTGGAGACATGTTTTTAATTGAAATACTACTTCAGTACAGTAACGTGTCCACGATAAGTGTAACGTGAATCGTTTGTCGAGTCTCCAAATTCAATTACCCAAATATAAACTCCATCCTGTACCAACTTGTTGTCAAATGAGCCGTCCCATCCTCCAAGTACATTATAGGATTCGAATAAGGCTTCCCCCCATCTGTCATAAATAACAAGATGATAATCTGCTGGGTCGAATCCTGATGCGAAAACTGGATAGAATATGTCATTGCGTCCTGAACCATCTGGGGTAAATGCATTTGGAACGTAGAATAAAATTACATCTTCAACAAATACAGTTCCGTATGCTGTGTCTGGACATCCAATTGAATTGTCAGCAATCAATGTTACTGTATAAGTCATGTTACCAATCTCTGGATAAGTGTGACCTGGTTCAAATTCATTGTTTAATGGAGATCCGTCTCCAAAGTTCCATGTATAAGTGTCAGCATCATTTGAAAGATTCTCAAGTACTATGCTTGGATCTGTAATGTCTACAAAATTTGGATGAATTTCGAATGCCGCTTCTGGATAAGGATAGATGGTTATGTAATCAGAATAAGTTTCTGATGAAGTACAACCATTAGAGGTAACAGTTAATGTTACATCATAAGTTCCTTCTGTATAAGTGTGAATTAAGTCACCGCATGTTTCAACAATTGTTCCGTCACCTAGATCCCAAATACAATTATCTCCAGTAGGTGCTGAGAGATTTGTGAAAGCAATGTCTTGCGGATCACAACCCATCACTTCATTGGCCATAAAGTTGACAATTGGATAAGGATTAACATTAATAATAACTGTGTCAGTTGCAGGTGGGCAAGTTCCATTGCTCACTGTCCAGATTAATGTATAGACACCAACTACTAAATCATTTACGTTTGTGCTTGGATTCGTGTCATCTGTAAATGTGCATAATCCAGGCCCTGTTAACATGGTCCAAACACCTGATGATGTGCCTAAAGGACTATTACCTGTTAGGTTAGTACTGGTAAGTTCGCAAAGATCTTGATCTGGCCCAGCGTTACTTATTGGTGCGTCATAAACATTAACAATTACTATGTCTGCAATAGGAGGACATGTTCCATTACTCACTGTCCAAACGAGTTCGTAAGTTCCTTCAACAAGTCCAGAAATATTGGTTGTTCCTAAAGTGGCATCTGCATATGTTACTGCTCCTGGTCCGCTTGCGGTTGTCCAAAGTCCTGTTGCAGTTCCCGCAGGAATGTTTCCTTCTAGGTCTGTAGTATATGTTGCGCAAAGGTCTTGGTCTGCTCCTGCATCACTCACTGGTGCATCATATACATTGATTACAACTGTATCCGTAACTGGTGGACATGTTCCGTTGCTTACTGTCCAAACGAGTTCGTAAGTTCCTTCAACAAGCCCTGAAATATTGGTTGTTCCTAAAGTAGCGTCTGCATATGTTACTGCTCCTGGTCCGCTTGCGGTTGTCCAAAGTCCTGTTGCAGTTCCCGCAGGAATGTTTCCTTC
>CAKZPK010000423.1 GCA_937139035.1 uncultured Crocinitomix sp.
TCTAATCCGCTTTTCCTGTTCAGTAATTCCATTTGAGCTGGCAGCTCAGGAGTAGCATCAAATAAATAGGTTTGTTTACTCTTCTCATCAACCACGCCTAATGAAACAACCATTCTATTATGATCAGGCTGCTTAAACAAATGTGCACAACACTCTTTTTGACATCCAATTTGTGGAGAACCTGCATCTTGCACCGTTCCTAAAACGAATAGTTTCACTCCTTCAGTACTTAAACTTTCATTTAATGGAATTTCAGGATCATCAACAATTGGCGTATCCTCTATCGTCTCTCCACATTGGTAAAACAAAAACATTCCGCAGATAAGAAACACCCTATTAAAAAGCTTACTCATGTTACTAAATTACAAAGCCTAAGTCAATCACCTGAAAATTAATCACAAAAAAAATCCCGACAATTAATGCCGGGATTTAAATCTTATTTTAAAACAGTAGTTTACTCTTTTTCAAAAGTCAATTTCGTTTTATCTCCATCACCTTCATCAATCTCAACAATAAGTGATTCTTTTGTTTGCTCTACAATCTTTAGATAAATCAAATCAGATGGATAATCTAACTCTCTCAACTCTAAAGAGGTTCCGTAACCAGCAACGCGATACTCTAATACCATAATATCAGTATCTCCATCATAAGTTTCTGTCCACTGAATAGTACAAAACTCATCATCTTTCAACTTACAATTATCAAAATCCCAAGTCAATCCATATCCATCAACCAAGTACTCTTCTACCTCTCCATCCCAAGTCACTAAGTAACTTGTTGCTTTCCAAGTTCCGTCAAGCTGCTTCACTACTTTTTGGTTTTTATTACAAGCCACCATTAAAAGGGCTACCACACTCATTAAAAAAAATCTTTTCATATGTTTTAGTTTAAATTATAAAAGATGGATGAAAGCAAAAACTGTGCCGAAATACATAAACTAAGTAGGATCAATTTTAATCTATTCAATTATTATTAAAATTTGATTTGCAAAATATTGCGCAATATCCCTAACTTTACTGCAAACCTACTTTTAATGCGTCATGAATTTTTTAAAAAAGCTATTTAACATTGGCCCTAAACTTCAGCCTTTAGACTTATCTATACTAGGTACAGATTTGCACAGCCATCTAATTCCTGGAATTGATGATGGCTCAAAATCATTAGAAGATTCTATTGCCATGTTAAAAAAATATGCAGAATTAGGTTATAAAAAAGTAATTACCACCCCGCATGTAATGAGTGATTTTTATCGTAATTCGCCTGAAACTATATTGGGCGGACTTGAAACCATCCAAAAAGAAATTGCGACACAAGGAATTGATATTAAAATAGAAGCTGCAGCAGAGTATTATTTAGACTTTCATTTAACGGACCTCATTAAAGAAAAAAAGATTCTGTCTTTTGGCGATCAGTATGTGCTTTTTGAATTATCGTTTTCGCAAGAGCAACCCAATGTCCATGAAGTAGTATTTGATTTGATTACAGAAGGATACAAACCCATATTAGCACATGTGGAGCGTTACCCATTTTACAATAACAATTGGGAACGAATTGAGGAATTTAGAAATCGGGGTGTTTTATTACAATTGAACATGCTTTCACTTACAGGACATTACGGGCCACAAGTAAAACGAATGGCCGAACAGTTAATTGAGCGCAACTATATTGACGTAATCGGAACAGACTGCCATCATTTACACCATTTGGAACTAATTGATGAAATGCGTACCAATCCCTACCTCCATAAAATAGCCGCAAAAGAAAACTTATTGAACAAGTTGCTGTAACGCCTTGCTTCAAAGCGGACCTCTTGTCCCTTTTTCTGTCATTCCATAGAGAATTCATCCATTTCTATCGATTAAACCGCGTAAAACGCTATAAAAACGTTACATTAGGCTTGCTCTCTAACGGGCAAATAATTTAAAAACAAAAAAAAGAATAGAATGTTTGGATTAGAAGATTTAATGAAGAATGTAGATTTAGGAGATATCTTAGAAAAAGTAGGATTATCTGATAAAGATAAAAAAGAAGTTACCAACCAAGCGGCTGACGCAATCAAATATCGTACAAATAAGGAAAAAGCTAGAGGAAACGACGGAACAATGGCTAACTTATTCTCTGCAAACGACAATAATGATGATGCGAATAAGGTAGCAAAAAAATTAGAAGGTGATTTAGCACACAATTTGAAAAATAAGTCAGGAATGTCTGACGGAATTATTGATCAAATTAAATCTGTAGTTATGTCTAAAGTATTAGGAAGTTTTACTGGTGCTGCTGCTGAAAAAGGAGACAAAGAAGGAAACGGATTAATGGATATGTTTACGGACAATGACATGATCTCTGGCCTTAAAGACAAATTGGGCGGATTCTTTAAATAAGAAATCACAATCCTTTTAGCAAGGATTCACATATTAAGAAGGCAGGTGATAATTCATCTGCCTTTTTTTGTTTTACCTCCAAGTTTGGATAATTAGAATATTGCGTAACTTTTTTATAGACTAGAATTATACCTTCAACGCTAATTCAAACCTATGAATCTAAAAACACTACTCCTTGTAAACCTCTATTACCTTACTTTTTCACTTGCTGGATTTTCAACCAACACAGATTCACTGAAACTAGTCAATAAACTGAATAAAAAGTTTCTAAAAAAATCAGCCTATCTGCTCATTCCATCAGGGAGCATATCTACCTACCAATTAATATATAGCACAGATTATGCGCGAATACTAACAACAAAAGAAGTACCCAGAATAAAGGAAAAAGAGATAAGTTCATTCATGATGAAAAAAGGTGAAGTAACAAATTCAGACTATTTAAAACTCCTTTATTATTACAAAACAAAGGATCTAGAAAAATACAAAACATTACTACCTGACACTTTAGTTTGGAGAACACCACTCGCATATAACGAACCATATGTAGAATATTATATGCGCCATCCTGCCTATCAAGAATACCCTATTGTTGGAGTTTCTCACCACCAAGCAGAACTATATTGCGAATGGCTGACAGAAGTATATCACCAAAACCCTGACCGTATCTACCAGAAAGTAATCTATAGACTACCAACTGAAGCCGAGTGGATTTACGCAGCAAACGGAGGTCTTAGCAATGCTAACTACCCTTGGGCAGGTCCGTATATGAGAAATGCAGCAGGTAAAATAAAAGCAAATTGTTTAAACTTTGGAACTGAGGGTGTTTATCGAGATACACTTTACAAAAAAGACAGGAACGGGAATTTCAAAGAAGTTTACATTTACCGAGCACAACCGCACCACGGTATAGATCATGAAACTGATTTAAACGATTATTCGGACATTACAGCTCCAACAATTTCATATTGGCCCAATAATTATGGATTATATAATATGGCAGGAAATGTTTGCGAAATGGTAGCCGAGAAAGGAATAACGCATGGAGGTAGCTGGAACGATCCTGGACATTATTTGCAAAACCACATCCGTCAATTTTACGAAGGCGAGCACTCCTCCTCCCATAAAAGAGGATTCAGAGTAGTCATGCAGATACTCGAATATTAGTTTTCACAACAGAATATTAAACAAAAAAAGACCGCCGAAACATATTCTCGGCGGTCTTTTCAAATATAAATTCAGTTTATTTATTCAACTCTTCTTTTACAAGTGCTGAGATTAATTTACCGTCTGCTTTACCATTTAATTGACCCATAATTGGCCCCATTACTTTACCCATATCCTGAGGTCCAGTTGCACCCATTGCAGCAATTTTCTCCTGCACTACTTTGCGCACATCATCCTCAGACATCATCTCTGGCATATATACTTTAATGATTTCAGCTTGATTTTTTTCATCAACTGCTAAATCTTCTCTTCCTTCTTTCATATACAAATCATACGTATCCATACGTTGTTTGTACAATTTCATTACAATTTTATTTGCAGCCTCATCAGAAACCTCACCATCTCCACCGCTCGTTGCTTCCAAAAGCAATTTAGACTTGACATCTCTTAATGCTGCCAATTTTTCTTTTTCACGGGCTTTCATTGCCGTTTTTATATCCTCATTAATTCTTTCTGTTAAACTCATTTTATTTAAATTTTAAATCGCCCATATTTAGATCAAAGATTTTCTCTACTGTTACATCAACTATGAACGACCGCTTTTATAGTTTTATTTTTCTTTTCGTCAAAAGGGAGAACGAAGGTAATGTTTTTGTGTGGGATTGCAAATGGAGGCTGAATTCGTGTTGTGGATAAAGGCTCAGACTTCAAATGTAGGATTGCAAATCCTGCAAAGCTCAACTGCAAATCCTGTAAAGCTTAGTTTCAGACTTCAAATGCAGGATTTCAAATCCTGCATAGCTCAACTGCAAATCCAGCAAAGTTCAGTTTCAAATTCAGCAAAGTTCAACCTTGCAAAGCCCTCACTAAAAACCAAAGCGCCTCTCGATATAAACCGAGAAGCGCTTTCTAAAATTGGTTATACCCCTAACCAATTTGGGTGTTTTTAGATAAACTTTTCTTAATCTACATTATCATGTAAGAATGAATTATTGTCTTTTAATCCACCTGATTCACCGTCACCAGAAAGTGTGAACTTACTCATGCTTTCTTCAGATGAATGTGGCAATTCATCAATTTGAATGTTCTTACGTTTGTAAGCTGGTTCTTTTTCCAAATCAGCAATACCTGTTGAAGATTTCAATTTAGATGTATAAGCCTGAATTCTTTCCATTCTTTCTTTAGCTCTAGCTTGTTGCTCTTCTTGTGGAAGAACTTGCTTTGGCTTTACAGCATTCATTTCAACCTTTTCTTCTAAATCATCCGTTAAATAATGACGAACAACTTGATCAGCCTCAACTTCTTCAGTTTCTGCCTTTGGTGTTTCTGGTACTGATTCTGATTTAGCAGATTCTGAAGTAAACGTCCAGTTAATTTCAGTTTGCGCTTCGTCTTCTTTAGGCTCTTCCGTTTTTAAGAAAGGCTCTACAACTTCTTTTTCAACCTCTATTGGTTCTTCTTTCTTCGTCTCTTGCCAAGCATTAGTTTGCGTTGGTTTTTCAATTGGCTTAGAAATCATTGTCGGTACATTCTCATCCAAACTCACCACTTTCTTTTCAGGTGCTTTTTCAAATCCTGTAATTGGTTGAGAATGAAATCCAGTTGCAATTAATGTTACGCAAATACCATCACCTAGTGACTCGTCATAACCATGCCCCCAAATAACATCTGCAGTAGCGCCAGCTTCGTCCTGGATATAATCAGTAATCTCACCAATTTCATCCATTAAAATTTCCTTGCTACCATAAGTAATATTTAAAAGCACATACTTCGCTCCTTGAATATCATTATCATTCAATAAAGGAGATGCTAATGAAGTACGTACGGCTTCAATTGCTCTATTTTCACCTTCAGCAACAGCAGAACCCATAATTGCAACTCCACTATTACGCATTACAGTACTAACGTCATTAAAATCAACGTTGACCATTCCTGTAACCGAAATTACCTCAGCAATACCTTTAGCAGCAATTGCTAAAACATCATCAGCTTGAGCAAAAGCATTTCCGAGAGAAAGATTACCAAACATTTCGCGCAAACGATCATTGTTAATGATTAACAACGTATCTACGTTTTTACGCATTTCTTCCAATCCTTCCTCGGCTTGTAATTTTCTTTTTCTACCTTCAAAGCTAAACGGCACAGTTACAATACCTACCGTTAAGATACCCATATCTTTAGCCACCTTTGCAATTACTGGTGCAGCACCTGTTCCTGTTCCACCACCCATTCCGGCAGTGATAAACACCATTTTAGTACTGGTTTGCAAAAATGCTTTAATGTCTTCAATGTTTTCAATTGCAGCATTTTTTCCAATTTCAGGAATTGCTCCAGCTCCTCTACCTTCGGTAAGGCTGGCACCCAATTGCATTTTAATTGGAACAGGACTAATATCTAAGGCTTGCTGATCTGTATTGCAGATCACAAAATCAACACCTTTGATGCCCTGGTTATACATGTGATTTACTGCGTTTCCGCCTCCACCACCTACACCAATCACTTTGATGATTGATGATTGATCTCTTGGTATATCAAATTCCATATCTTTTATTTTATAGATCTTAGATCGCTTCGCTGAAGACTCTAGACATTAGACTGCGTTTTGACCTATATAATCTTATTATTTTGTTTTTTTCTTATTAATCCTCTTCTTCAAACCATGTTCTACTCTTGGTTAGAATCTTTTCAAAGCAACTACCCTTTGTTTTTGACGAATGATTCTTTGCCGTATTATCGCCACGTGAATCCGAATCCGTTCCAAGATTTCTGTAAGAATCTTGAAATCCTTTAATCACCAAACCAATACCCGTTGCATACATTGGACTTGTAATATTGTCCACCATGGTTGTTGGCGCAAGGTGCTCATTTGGATAACCAATTCTTGTATCCATTCCAGT
>CAKZPK010000424.1 GCA_937139035.1 uncultured Crocinitomix sp.
GGATACAGAGGCGACAATTGGTGTATTTACTAACACGGGAGTACATTTTTTTACAGAAAAGAAGGAACTAATATATTATCACCTTTGGCATGATCTTAGTGCTGCTGTGCAATAAATATCACTAATTAATTCACTGATAATGCTTAAATTAGATGATTCAATAAATTTATTGCTATGTATAAACTATTAATGGTTATCGGTTTACTGACTTTTTCAATAAGCAGTTTTAGTCAAAAAGTAAAAATTAAGGATGAAATTGCAACAGTAGATGGAACCCCAACTTTGAAGGTTGTAACTGCAAGTGCATTTGATAATACAATCACCATTTCGGGCTTAAACAGTACCCAAGATGAAATTTTTGCGACTTATTTAGATTATGAAGACCCCAATAAAGTTTCAGCTTCTAACCCTGAAGGAAAAGTGCGTTGGATTGAACTCAATTTTTTAACCATTGGTGTTAAATGCGAAATTTCAAGCCAGGGAAAAAAAGGTTTGGTTAAGTTCATTGTAAATAACAAACTATATGTTGACGGTGTTTTGAATGAAGAGAATGTCAATGTTGTTGTCCAAAAATATGGTATGCGATTCTCAGAAAATCGTCCGAATGCTGGAGTAACCGTAATTATCAATAATTAATTTACCTCAATGATTGACTGGTTTAATACCAGTCAATTTTTCTATTTACTGGATTCGCTGTAATTATCACCTTCTGATAACAGTGATATCCCCGAATTGGTATTTGCTAAGGAGCAAATACAATTGGATCAAGTTATTTTAATACAAAAAATTGTGATAAGGGTAACGAACTTGAAATATCGCTTTTGCCTCTTTGTATAATTTCTCTTTAAACTCTTCGATATTCAAATTTTCTTGCGCGGATATGAAGATACAGTCCTCTGTTCCAAGTTTAGCCATCCATGATTTTTTCAAGGCTTCAAGTGCAAACTTTTTCCCATCTGGATGATAACCAATATCCTCTGGAGCAGGATTATAAGCATCTACCTTATTAAACACAACTATAGATGGTTTATCCGTTTGACCACCATCAATTTCTGCAATGGTTTCATTTACCACTGTGTATTGTTCTTCAAAATTTGGATGAGAAATATCAACAACATGAATTAATATATCAGCCTCCCGAACCTCATCTAAGGTAGATTTAAAAGACTCAATTAATTGATGTGGTAATTTACGAATGAAACCAACGGTATCAGACATTAAAAATGGTAAATTATCAATCACGACTTTACGCACAGTCGTATCTAGTGTAGCAAAAAGTTTATTCTCCGCAAAAACGTCCGACTTACTCAACAAGTTCATAATAGTTGATTTACCAACATTGGTATATCCTACTAACGCCGCACGCACCAATTGACCACGATTACCTCGCTGAATTGCCATTTGCTTGTCAATCTTTGTCATTTTTTGTTTGAGCAAAGAGATCTTTTCTTTAATAATTCGTCTATCCGTTTCAATCTGCGTTTCACCAGGTCCACGCATTCCAATTCCCCCTTTGGTTCTATCCAAGTGCGTCCACATACCTGTTAGACGTGGCAATAAATATTGATACTGTGCTAATTCAACCTGAGTTTTGGCGTGCGCTGTACGTGCTCTACTTGCAAAAATATCCAAAATAAGGTTGTTGCGATCTAAGACTTTAATTTCAAATTCGCGCTCAATATTTCTTAATTGGGAGGGGGATAATTCATCATCAAAAATGGCAATATCAATCCCATTATTGTCAATGTATTCTTTAATTTCTTTGATTTTTCCAGAGCCCACATAGGTTTTAGGGTTGGGTTTATCAATGCGCTGCAAAAACTTACGTTTTGTTTCAGCACCAGAAGTTTCAGCTAAAAAAGCTAATTCTTCAATATACTCCTTCGCCATATCCTCTGTTTGCTGACTGGTGATTACACCAATTAAAACTGCAAACTCTTGTTTTGACTCAATATGTGAAAACCCTGTGGACATTTCTTTATTCTAATTTTTTAAAACCAACCAGCTCCTAAAACCGTTCTAAATGGCCAAGGAATTGCTGCTAAAATAAGTACCAATGCAATAGTGTAAAATACTGCAATAGCCTTAAATTTAGCCGTATCATTTTCTTTTTTCTTCGATTTAGCGTGACCAATTGTTATCAATACCATTGCGATTGTCATCATTAATGAATGTTCAACCGTAAAAAATCGATATAACGCATCTTTCATCATTCCATCAAAGAAGTCAACTTTCGAACTTGTAAAATACAATATCCACCCAAACAAAAATTGTAGGTGAAATGCAATCATAGTAAATAGTGCCAATTTGCGACTCCCCTCTGTAAAGGTTTTCTTTCCTTTCCAGCCAGCATGCATCTTAACAACTGCCACTACTAAAAGAATTAACACGATCCATCTCCATCCAGAATGAGAGCTTACCAGAATCCGATTAAATGTTTCCATAAATGCTTATTTTTGGACAAATTTACAGTTTTAATCAGAGAAGCCGATTAAAAGTTGAGTTGTAATTCAACAACTGTTCAAATAAAAAAGAATTACACATGATTAAAAATATACTTTTCGGGATTTTTACACTGCTATTGGGAATAGTCTCCAATGCACAAGATATTGAACCTGAGAACGGCGTCATTAACTCTAAGGAAACAGTTGCTTTTACAAACGCCCGAATAGTTGTGAGCGCCACGGAAACGATTGAACGCGGCACGTTGGTTATTAAGGATGGTGTAATAATCAATGTTGGAGCAGCCGTGATTGCTCCAAAAAATGCCGTTAAAATTGATCTTAAAGGTTATACTTTATATCCGTCATTTGTGGATATACATGCCAGTGAAGGAGTTGAAAAAAGTAACCTAAAAAAGCAAGGTATGGGACCGCAACTATCTACACTAAAAGAAGGCCCGTATTATTGGAATCAAAGTATACACCCTGAAGTTGACGCTTATACGCTCTTTAAAAAAGAACTGTTTAAAGAAAAAGATGCTTATATAAAACAAGGTTTTGGAACAATTTCAACACACCAGAGAGATGGGTTATTACGCGGAACCTCAGTACTTACAACAATTGGTACGGATGCAACACAAGAGCAAATTATAAAAACAACTGCTGCAAATCATTATTCCTTCTCAAAAGGTTCTTCCAAACAAAGTTACCCTTCATCACAAATGGGAGCAATTGCTTTAATGAGACAGTTTTTTTATGACGCAAAGTGGTATCATTTGCAACGCGCCAACACAGACAATATCTCTCTAAAAAGAGGAATTGAAAACCTAGATTTACCACAAATATTTGAGGTTTCAGATAAACTAGAAATATTAAGAGCAGTAAAATTAGCGCAAGAATTTAATATTGATTTAATTGTAAAAGGCGGTGGAGACAGTTATGAACGTATTGATGAGATTAAAGCATCAGGCACTAAACTAATTGTTCCAGTTAATTTCCCTGCTCCTTATGATGTTACTGATCCATACCTTTCTCGATTTGTTTCATTGGCAGATTTAAAAGATTGGGAAATGCGTCCGTATAACGCATATTTCTTGCATAAAAAACAAGTTCCTTTTTGTTTTACAACCGCCGGACTTAAGAAAAAAACCAACTTCCTAAAAAACATTCGTAAAACTGTAAAACACGGCTTACCGAAAGAAGAAGCTTTGAGAGCATTAACCCAAAACCCTGCAGAATTCTTAAATGTAGGAGATCAAGTAGGAACACTTGAAGCAGGTAAAATTGCCAACTTACTTATTGTTAAAGGTGACCTTTTTGAAAGTGGAGAAATTTATGAAAACTGGATTAGAGGTGAGCGTACAAAAATTAAAGACATCAACAATGTCGATATCCGTGGAAAATACAATCTTAACTTAAACTCCATTGTCTATGGATGGGATGTTACTGGATCTGCAGAAAAGCCAAAATCAAAAATAATGAGCTACCGAATAAAGGTAGATTCTGTTACTCAAACAAGTACGAAAGACACGGTTAAGTTAACACCAAATTTGGTGATGAATGATTTACAAATTAGCATGTCTTTTGCAGAAAAAGAAGGAAATATAGATGGTGTTGCACAATTAAACGGAACCTACAACCGCGCGTTAGGTGCTTTTCATGGAAAAGCTAAATTGCCAAATGGTGACTGGGTAGATTGGAGTGCCATTCGAAATGAAAAACACAAAAACGTTAAAAAGACGAAAAAGAGCTTTGTTGTAGATACTTCCGCAGTCAATAATTTAATGTATCCTAATATGGCATATGGCTTTGATAGCTTGCCTACACAGGAATCTTATTTTATAAAAAATGCTACCATTTGGACGAATGAAGCAAACGGAATATTAAAAAATGCGACTTTATTGATTCAAGATGGTAAGATTAAAGCCGTGAATAAATCAATCGTTCAAATTCCTAATGATGCTACAGTAATTGATGCCGAAGGAAAACATGTCACATGTGGAATAATTGATGAGCACTCACATATTGCCATTAGTAAAGGGGTTAACGAAGCTGGTCAAAACAATTCTGCTGAAGTTTCTATTGCAGATGTTGTTCGTTCAAATGACATTAATGTCTATCGACAACTTGCTGGTGGAGTTACGGCTTCACAACTACTTCATGGATCTGCCAATCCAATTGGTGGACAATCTGCATTAATCAAACTTAAATGGGGATTTACACCTCAGGAAATGCTAATAGATGAGGCGCCAGGATTTATCAAATTTGCTTTAGGAGAAAATGTAAAACAATCCAACTGGGGAAGTTTTAACACTGTTCGTTTTCCGCAAACAAGAATGGGGGTTGAGCAAGTATTTTATGATGCATTTATCCATGCGAAACAATATGAAAACGAATGGAAAGCCTATAACGGACTGTCTGAAAAGAAACGTATCGGTATTGATGCTCCACGGCGCGATTTAGAATTGGATGTAATGGTAGAAATATTAAATTCTGAACGATTTGTGACATGCCACTCTTACATTCAAAGTGAAATTAATATGCTCATGCACGTGGCAGACTCAATGGGCTTTACGCTAAACACATTTACGCATATTTTAGAAGGTTATAAGGTTGCTGAGCAAATGAAAGCGCATGGTGCTGGTGCATCCACTTTTGCAGATTGGTGGGCTTATAAATTTGAAGTTAACGAAGCTATTCCTTATAATGCCGCTATTCTTCATAAAATGGGAATTGTAACAGCTATTAATTCGGATGATGCAGAAATGGGGAGAAGATTGAATCAAGAAGCTGCAAAGGTTGTCAAATATGGTGGAGTGTCTGAAGAGGATGCTTGGAAAATGGTGACTCTTAATCCTGCAATATTATTACACCTTGACGACCGAATGGGAAGCATAAAAGAGGGGAAAGATGCTGATATCGTTATCTGGTCAGACAATCCTTTATCTATTAAAGCTAGGGTAGAGCAAACTTTTGTTGATGGGATGCTTTTATACGATTGGAATAGAAGTGTACAATTACATGATCGGGATCAAGAAGAACGCAATAGAATTATGCAACTAATGCTTGCAGAAAAAAACGGTGGAGCAGCAACGCGTAAACCGTATAAAAAAATGAACCCTCATTATCACTGTGACACAGTTGAAGAACATTAATTGATAGAAAATGAAACGAATATATAGTTTACTCATTGTTTTTTTAATTGCCACTAGTGGATTTGGTCAATCACCCAGTCCGCAAAAGCAGCAATACAAACGCATTCTTTTTCAAAACGGAAGTGCCCATGTCGGTAATGGCGATTACATTCAAAACTCTGTAATTGGAATTGAAGAAGGTAAAATTCTTTTTGTTAAAAACGCACTTACATATCAGTTAAACAAGAGTGATTGGGATACGATTATTTCTATAAAAGGAAAGCACGTTTATCCTGGTTTTATTGCTGCCAACATTACGCTTGGATTAACAGAAATTGATGCCGTGCGCGCTACTCGTGACTTTAACGAAACAGGGAGCATTAATCCTAATGTTCGCTCGCTAATTGCCTTTAATACTGACTCAAAAGTCTTGTATACTGTTCGTACTAACGGTGTTTTAGTAACACAATCTACCCCAAGAGGAGGTTTAATTTCAGGAACTTCATCTGTTATGGCTTTAGACGGCTGGAATTGGGAAGATGCTGTTTATAAAGCAGATGATGGCGTACATTTAAATTGGCCAATTAAATACCGTAAATCGGGTTGGTGGGCAGAACCAGGCCCCAATAAAGCAAATGAAAAATACAACAAAACACGAGACGCTATTTACACCTTTTTTCAAGAGGCATTCTCCTATTCACAGGTTAAAGATCCTGCTGAAAAATTCTTAAAACTGGAAGCTATGCGTGGCATTTTTAACGGCGACCAACGCTTATTCATTCATGCTGACTATGCACCAGAAATAAATGATATTATAGATTTTTCGCGCCGTTTTAATTTAAAGCACCCCGTAATAGTTGGTGGTTATG
>CAKZPK010000425.1 GCA_937139035.1 uncultured Crocinitomix sp.
AATTAAAGAGTGAAAACAAACTGTTTCTGGTTGTAAATGTCACCTTGTAGGTTTCCAAAACAAAGGTCATATTCACCACCATTGACAACCAGCATACAACAAAAATATGAGATGCAAAAACGGTATTATTATAAATAAAATAACCCGCAACTAAAACAGGAAAATAACTTGTTATATAAGCATCAATCTTTTTAACCATCTGACCAGAAAGATAGTAAAAATGAAACGTAGTACTAATTCAAATCAATTCAGAGTATTAATCGTTTATTGTCTCGACTCTAAAATCATCAAGCGGAAAAGCTGGTCCTGGATCAATCTTTCGTCCTGGAGAAATTTCCTCGTGTCCAACCACCTGTTTTATGCCGTATTGTGCAATCAAATCCTGACATAATTTCTTACAGGTTTCAATTTGTTCATCCGTATACGTATGCCATAATGTTTCCTTTTTTTCATTTCTGTGCACGGCCTTCATCACATTGGATGGGTCAACTTTTGCTTTAAACGAGGTTAAAAATTCACTTCCTTTTTCATTCAATCTTCCGGGGTTATCCATTTCAATACCTATACTGTATTTGTTTAGTCCCGTCTTTCCATCCCACTCACTTTTCCCTGCATGAAATGCAATTGTATCAAAAGGCACTAGTTGACTTGTAATACCGTCTCTTCCAATTACAACATGTGCCGAAACAACTCTCTCTTTTTTGCTCAAACTCCGAACAGATGATTTTCTATTTGCTCCTGCCGTGTAGTGAATAACAATGTATTGCAAATCTCCGTCTTTGAATTTACCTCCTTTATTGGGTGAAGGAGACTGTTCGATTTTATCCCCGATTAACTCGTGATTACTTATGTTCATAGTTTATAAGTTAGGTTAATTTTGTTTTAATGTACTAATAATCAAATAAAACCCAAAATTCTAAAACCGTAATTGCAGCAATTACATTATCGAAAACACTTGAATTACTTATAGACAGAGATTTTTCAACCTTTTATCATAAATATTCGTTAATATTATGTTCGCAGTCAGTCTTTACCAACTGAAACCCTAATAAATGAAAATACTATACCCTGTTATAGCTTTATTGTTGATGCTTTCCATTTCGGTAAAGGCTCAATTATTGAATGACGCGGTAAAGTTGAATCGCCAATCTATTCAATTCATCCAAAACAATGGTCAATGGCATGATAATGTAAAATATCGCGCTCCTATTGGCAATGGATCTGTCTATTTAGAAAATAACTGCTTCACTTATTTGCAACTTAACCCTTCCGATCTAGAAAAATCTCACTCAATAATTGATGACAATGATTCTGTTCAACAAAAAAGTACTGTTAATGGGCATTCATGGCGTGCGCATTTTGTAGGAGCAAACAAAAAGCCAACACTCATTGGAAATGACAAAAAAACTGCTTATCACAACTATTATTTAGGTCAAAACAAATCTAAGTGGGCGGCAAATGTTCCTATTTATAAGGCTGTGTCTTATGAAAACATTTATAATGATATTGATTTGAATGTTTACAGCATTAACGGGTATTTTAAATATGATTTTATTGTTGCACCAAAAACTAAACCTGCAAAAATTCAAATGAATTATACAGGACTTGATGGACTTGAAATAAGAAACGGAAACCTAATTGCTATCACCAGCGTTGGTGAATTTATAGAACAAGCTCCGTACGCCTACCAAATTATTAACGGAACTGAAATTCCAGTACCTTGCCACTATAAACTAAAAGGAACAACGGTAAGTTTTGAATTTCCAAAAGGCTATGATAAAAACTTAGCATTAATCATTGATCCTATTCTAATTGGCGCAACACTATCTGGCTCAACAGTTGCAAATGAAGGCCATTGTGCAACCTATGATTATGAAGGAAATATTTACACTGGTGCGCGAAATTTCGGAATAGGTTATCCAACTTCGGACGGTGCTTTTCAAGAAGATTTTGGCGGTTTTCATGACATTGCTATTAGTAAATATACCCCTGATGCAACCGACTTAATTTATGCAACCTATATTGGAGGTTCGGGTATTGATTATCCAAATAGTATGGTTGTTAATCAAGACAATGAATTATATGTTTTAGGAACCTCAGCTTCATTTAATTTTCCAGTTTCGGATGATGCTTTTAGCGGAGATGGATCGGGCACAAAAATTGTCATCACACATTTTAATACAGCAGGATCAGATATTATTGGTTCCACCTATATTGGAGGTACAGGTACAGATGGATTAAACGAACTTACCTCAAACCTTGGTGATGGAAACCGTGGAGAAATAATTGTAGATGAAGACGGAAATTGCTATGTAGCATCCTGCACCAATTCAACAGATTTTCCAACAACTGCAGGTGCGCATCAAGAAACATTTGGTGGAGGAATGCAAGACGCCGTGGTGTTTTCAATGCCTCCCAATCTATCTGCATTAAATTGGTCAACTTATATTGGCGGCTCAGACGCTGAAGGTGGGTTCGGTTTACGATTAGATATTGACAACAACCTATATGTTTCGGGAGTTGCGTCTGACAATTTTATAACCATGACCGGATACCAAACAACCTACCAAGGTGGTGAACGGGATGGCTTTATCATTAAATTAATAGATGATGGCGCCACTATTGAATATGGCTCATTTTGGGGAACACCCGATAAAGATGCAGCCTTTTTCGTTGATTTAGATGTTGATGGAAATGTATACTTGTATGGACAAAGTGACGGCGGTGCATCTGAAATTACGCCTGACGTATATTCTAACCCAGGAAGTCATCAGTTTATTTGCAAATTAAACCCCATGTTAGATGACCTTCTGCTGGGAACAGTTGTTGGTGCGGGTGGTGAAGATTTTATTCCAATTGCGTTTATGGTAGATGATTGCGGATATATTTATTACTCTGGGCATAACGCTGGTCCACTACTGCCGTTAACTGATGATGCCATAAGCGAAACTGGTGGTATGTATGTTGGCGTTTTACAACCCAATGCCGCAGATTTAGAATTTGCAACGCGTTATTCAGGATCTCATGTTAAGGGCGGAACTAGTAGGTTTGATCCTGAAAATAGAGTTATTTACCAGGCGGTTTGTTCATGCGAACCTTTTACAACAACGCCTGGAGCATATGATTCTGTCAATGAAGACGGTTGTGATGTTGCGGTATTTAAAATTGATTTTGAATTGGATCAGGTAAATGCCAATGTAGTTGCTAATCCATCCACAACAGGGTGTACACCTTTTACTGTTGATTTTGAAAATTTAAGTTCAGGCGGAGAGTTTGAATGGAACTTTGATGACGGAACACCAACCTCAACGGAAACAAACCCAACACACACTTTTACCGAAGATGGGGAATATATTGTACAGTTAATTGCAACAGATACGAATGGTTGTTTACCTGCAGATACAACCTATATTACGATTACTGTAAACGATCCTGTTACGCCAGAAATATCATTTGAGTTTGATGTGGATTGTGCCACGGGTCAGGTTAACATAACCTATACAGGAGATGAAGATGCTCCGTTTATTTTTGACATGGGAGATGGTAATTTTTATACAGACATGGTCTTTTCTCATATTTATGCAACCGAAGGTGCATTTACAATTACACTAACAGGTGGAGATGGCGATTGCTTTAATATTGTTATCGTTACAGAGGAAATTTTATTAGGTGAAGCTACCGTCGAAATTATCCAAAACAACCCTACTTGTTATTTATTTCCAGATGGATCTATTACTGTTAATCTACTAGTCCCCAACGGAGACGAGACAATTGAAATTACAGATTCGGCAGGAACATTAAGAAACATTGGAGGTTCAAATACAGCAAATACACTTACATCTGGTTGGTATTATTATTATGTTGATTTAGGAAATGGCTGCGTAACTTCGGACTCCATTTTACTGGTAGATCCACCAGCTATTACAGCAGACATAAATGTATTTGATGCGCTTTGTCATGACCTAGCAAGTGGAACTGTAATAGTTGATACGGTTTACAATTGGCAGGGTGATTATGATGATATGGTTTATATATGGGCGCCTGATCCTAATGAAATGAGTGGCATAGGTGCTGACACACTTTCTGGTGTTCCAATAGGAACTTATACATTAACTATTAATGATGGCAATGGTTGTTCTCGCATTTTTGACTTTACGATTAACCAACCTCCACCAATGCAGTTTACTGAATTTGGAATGGAGCCGGCTTATTGTCGTTTATATGGTTATCAATCGGGCAATGGGGTTTTATATGCTAGTGTAAATGGCGGCATTCCGGATTATACTTATTTATGGACAAATTTAGAAACCGGAGAGACTAGCACAAGTTCAACTTGGGGAGGTTTAAACCCTGGCACATATGAAATGGTAGCAACAGATGAAAATGGTTGCGAACTCATTCAACAAATTGTGCTAGATTCATTAAATCCAATTGCCAATTTTACTGCAACATCTGACCAATCAGAAACAGACTGTTTTGCAATTGTTCCTGTAGATGTAACTTACTCCAATCAATCTCTTTTCTTTGCTAATCCTAATGATCCATTTGCTGATACAACATTTATGTTTAATTATGATCACCCAACTGCTGATTGGATTATTTCACATGATTTAGACGAAACCTTTGATGTAAATTATTCTTTAAGTGGTGACTATGAGGTTTGCATGATTGCATTTAATAAAAACGGCTGTTCGGATACCACCTGTAAGACAATTGTCATATGCGATCCTTTTATTTTTGATCCTGTCAACATTTTTTCACCTGATGGTGATGGAATTAATGATGAATTTAACTTCATTGACCGTTCACAAGCCGTGCGCGATTTTAACTGTGTAGTTATTAATAGATGGGGCGTTGTAATTGCTGAGTTTAACAGTATTGATAGCGGATGGAACGGCACTAACAAAAAGGGAGAGCTGGTTCCGGATGGAGTTTATTTTTATAAATACATGGGTGTTGGTGATACTGGAGATACTTTTGAAGGACAAGGTACAATTCAAAAAGTGACTGGAAAGTAAGTTTGAAATTTATTTGTGGAGGGAAAAAAAGTAGGCAGATTTTCGAAGAAATTCATTCATTAACCCAAAACTTATGAAAAAGTAAAATACTCTATTCTCTTCTACTCTGTCTGCCTACGGTACAAAGTTAAGTATTAATTGTTGTTATCCAAGCATGGTTTCGCTAGAAGGCAATTTATTTACGACAAAACGCCAAAAAATGAGGATACCGCTCATTTAAAGAAATAAAAATCGTGCTTTTAGAACAAAAATAACCTTCATAATATTCCTAAAATGCACCATTTATGTACTCAATTTCAAGAATAATTAAATCAACAACAATCCCAATTATAAAAAACATTTGAAAAATCACCCTTTTTTAAATCCTCAGGTGAAATGAAAAAATTACCTACACCAACATCTCCCCACATAATATCACCCTCAGAATCTAATTGAAAAAGTAAAATCCAACTTTTTATGCTTTTATCATACATCCGCGGATCATCCTGTGTGAAATATGGATATCCTCCAATTTTATGACCTGTATTAGTTGCCAATTTATTATAGGCTTGAGTAATTTCTCTCTCCTTGTCGTCAAAACGCTCGAAAAAATTAAAGGTTTTATTGTCAAAAAAATGGTTGAAATTAATGCTATCAGCAGGAATAAAATCTGTCTGTGTTTCAAATTGCATAAGGTATTGAGCTGAAGTTTGTAAAGGCGACATATATTCTTCAGTTTGTCGTAACTCATCTAATTCTTTGAATTCAGTGCGGCTTGGGTTTTCTATATTTTCATGATATATGACACGATAGTTTTTTTGTGATTTTCGATCCCCAAAATCTAATCCATAAGCATCTGACCTTGCAATGAAAAACTGCACAATACCAGTACTTGGATAACCGTCTAACTGTGGTAATTCAGCAAAATTTATTTGCGCCAAAAAATCTAAATTATTACCAGTTGCATCCAATGGTAAGTCAAGAATTTCAGGAAAATAGGGATAACCTCCAACTTTGCTCTGTGTAAATTCAATTTGCTCCTGCTTTGCTAAAGAAATTTTCAAACTAGGCAGTTTCGAGGCCCACACATTGTCTGCATAGGGACGCATTTCACTAGGGAGTTTGGCCATCATTCTTCTTTTAGAAATAGAAGAATCTACTTGCGCCTTAGATTTTCTTGCGTTAGTTTTTTGTGGTGGCTCTTTTTCAGTGTTTTTATTTTGTTGACTCATAGCCAACAGCTTTACTAAACCTCTTAGAATACTCATAGCATCCTAATTTAAGCATAATCAAAATGCAAAATAATGATAACGGTCAAGAACTTATGTAAATTCCAATTTGGATCAACTAATAAACCCTACATAATTAATACCTGCTAGGTAGTACATTTTTCTATTGAAAGTTGATAAACTTGAAAAACATTTTTACGCAAATAAAAATACTTGCAGCAAAAATTCATTATTCAATCCAATCCAATAACTTCGTGCAATGAATGCGGCAAAATTGAAAGACAAAAATGAATCTGTAAGAATTATTACAGCCGCTTTTGACACGAACCCTAGTGTAAATATTGTAATCGGTAGCAAAGGAAACCGCCGAAAAAAAATCAGTCGCCTTGCCGCCTATGCCTTTGTCAAATCGCTCAATCGAAACGGGGCTTTTCTGTCAGACAATAAAATGGGGACAGCACTCTGTTTTCGTTCAAACTACGGTTCATCCAATTGGAGAGAATTGATGTATGAAATGCGTTTTGCATTTTCAATTCCTGTCAAAAAAGTTTTTCAAACCTTAAAGCGAGAGAAGTATATAAAAAAACACCGCTTTAAAGGAGAGCATTTATACTTCTGGTTTTTAGCCGTGGAAAAAGGCGGAGGCAAAGCTGGTTTAGAAATGAAAGACTATTTGTTTGATTTGTCAGAAAAAGAAAAACTCCCAATTTTGCTAGAAACATCTGTTGAGCGTAATAAAGCTATTTATGAAAGATATGGCTTTAAAGTTTATCATACCTGGGCAGATTCTGGAAATGGGAATGCGCTTTGGTTTATGATGCGTGAAGCTTAGCGGAATTACGCACCTGATATTATTAATTTTGCAATATCCCTACCTGTAAATGCAGCTCCGTGTACAGTAGCATTTGAATATTGATGATAGGCCTCTCCTGCAAAATAAACCTTATTATTTATTCCCTTAGAAATTTCACTCGTTCCTTCGTATTGACTTGACTCTAAAAATCCGTATGCTCCTTGGATATATGGCTCACTCGACCAATTTTGTATCACATGATTGACGTATGTGCTACTGGCCTTTCCATCAAACATTTCATCCAAATGAGATAACACACTAGCAATAATTTCATCATCTGTAAGATCAGTTAAATCTGAAGCCTCTTCTCCAACTTGAAATAAGGCTAGAATATTTTTATTACTATCCTTTTTAAACGCAGCATCATAATAAGTTTTTTCCGCTCCATTTACTCCAGCAATAGAACTAACGCTAATTAAATCTGGATAAAATCGCTCACTAAATTCTATAAAAACCTTTAGTCCTGGTGGCACATAAATTTCATCAATCGTTTTTTTAATATTAGTTGGTAAAGTTGGATTAAATGCAATCATATTGCTTTGCAAAACCTTGACAGGAATAGTAACAATTACTTTATCTGCTGTGAATGTTTCCCCAGCTGCAGTTACAACCTCCACCATGCCTCCATTATAATCTATGGATTCAACAACTTTATTGAATGCTATATTTGCTTCAATTTTTGGAATAATAAAATCTTCAAAAAAATCATACCAAGTAGTTCTTTTAAACTTATACTCTCTGTAAAAATGTGAACCCAAATTGGTTTCATTAAGACTGTTAT
>CAKZPK010000426.1 GCA_937139035.1 uncultured Crocinitomix sp.
TATATCTCATCCCCTAACCTTTTTGGAGAAATAATGGAATGGACAGGCTTTGCTATTATGGCATGGAACTTACCCGCATTAACTTTTATGGTGTGGACTTTTGCCAACTTAGTTCCACGTGCAAAAAATCATCATGATTGGTACCATTCTAAATTTGAGAATTACCCTAAATCTCGCAAGGCGGTTTTTCCTTTTATCTTTTAGAGTTTTATCCAACGAACTGTTTCTGAAACCTGTTTCTCTTGGTTCAAAATGCGCAAATAATAAACTCCATCAGGCAAATTTGAAACATTAATTTCATTGCTATTAGAACGCAATAACTGTTTGCCTTGTGCATTATAGACTTCAATAACGTAAGAATATGCATTCGTCATGCCATTAACCTTTAACCAATCATTGGCAGGATTTGGATATACTGTAAACTGATTGATCTTCTCATTTTCGAATACTGATAAAACACCCAATTCAAAAGTTAAGGTATCTGAGCATCCATTCGTATAGGTGATAAGACTAACAATATAGTCACCTCCTTCTGTATAAAAATGAAAACCACTTTCGTCCACTGAGGAATTACCATCTCCAAAATCCCATAACAAACTGTCTATATTTACAGATTCATCCGTATAGTACAATGTATCATTACTAAAACTGTAATCATAAGCAGAATGTGAATTATAAGTATTGATGCGCCAATCAGACAAGTATTCCAACACCATAGTATCTGCAAGTTCTTGGTAAGTTAGCGCTTCGTCTTCGGTTAACGTGGCGTGATAATCAGAACCTAATGAAGGCTTTTGAAAAATGGAGGAATAGAAAGAACAAGCCGCGATATAAGATCCTTTTGAATTCGGATGAATATCACCTGTTCCTCCCCACAACATTGTTGTATGATCATCATTCCATGCAGTTCTAAAACATTCGCCTGCTGGTGCAAAAAATGATTCGGTGGAATCTGCCAACAACGTTAAATTGGTTCTAATTAATCCCATTGTTTCATTATATGTTGCCAAGTTTTCTTCCGTTGCACCCCAAACTCCATAGGATATCTCATAAAAAAGAACCTTTGCACATGGGCTATAAGTATCAATTGAATCAATTAATTGTCGTCCTCTTCCTAAAGTCTCCGCAATTGAAAAAGAATACCCAGGCGATTCATTAGAACCAGGTTGTAAAACAACATAATCCCAATCTCCTTCTCGAAAATAATTATAAACTGTAGGATTTTCAACATGATGTACAAAGCCTGTTCCACCTGGCGCATACATTGTTACTTTAGTTAAATCACCTCTCTCATTTGCAATGGCTTCAAATGTTTGCGGCATGTCGTTAAAATAAGTAATACTATTCCCAATAAATAACACTTTAGTTGTATCTGCAGCATTTGCTACAAAAAAGATACATAGTATAACAGTAGTCAATAAGAATTTCATTTGTTCGTTTTTCAATCTTTAGACAGAATAATGTATTAAGTCGTACTAAATACAACTACACTTTCTCATTCCCTTATGCAATTTTGAAAATTATTTTTAACTGTGGATAGTATGTATAATAAACCACATTGTATTGATTCTACGGTATCGGTATTCTTGGGATATTATCAATTACAACCCTTTAAACTTGAGTTCATTTGACAATACGCGTAACTGACTAAGTAGTGTTTGAATAGCCCTAGAACATTCTTCCATTCTATATTTATAAACGAAATACATAATCCATCCGTATACAGGGATTAGAAGTAATATCAAGAGTTTTGATTGTGTTCTCAAACCTTTTTCAAACCGTTCTACTTCTTCAAATTGCATCTTTGAAAGAATTGAATAGCAATTTGGAGGCAATTCATTCTTCGAATAAAGTGATTTCAATGCTTGCAATTTCTCTGTAAATGAGCGAAGATTCACTTTCATTTCATCCAAATTGTTTTTTTCCTCAAGATTACGAAGCAATTTTTCAGCCACAGTACAAATATCATCCACATCTGTAGATATAGAATTTTGTATAACCTTTAAGTCTTGCTCATCCAGCTCTTCCTCAACCTCGTCAAATTCATTTTTCGGACGTAACACAAAGTTTTCACCCAAATATACTTTACGCACCATTTCGTCAGCAGCAAGTGATTCTGCAGAACCTTCTCTCAAAATGCTTCCTTCAAAAAGCAAATAAGTTCTATCAGTGATTGACAATGTTTCTTGCACGTTGTGATCTGTAATAAGAACCCCAATGTTTCTCTTTTTCAATTTATGAACTATCCTTTGAATATCTTCAACCGCTATTGGATCAACACCTGCAAAAGGCTCATCCAATAATATAAATTTAGGGTCAGTAGCCAATGCACGCGCAATTTCTGTTCTACGCTTTTCTCCACCAGATAAACTCTGCCCTAAATTTTTACGGACATGATTCAACCCAAATTCTTCTAAAAGCGATTCTAGTTTTGCATGGCGGGCTTCTTTATCAAGATCAGTCATCTCCAACACAGTCATGATATTGTCTTCAACTGACATTTTTCTAAAAACTGAAACCTCTTGTGGCAAATACCCAATACCTAGCTGTGCACGTTTATACATTGCATGACGCGTAATGTCTAAATCATCCAAATAAACATTTCCAGAATTTGGCCGAACTAAACCTACAATCATATAAAATGAAGTTGTTTTCCCAGCACCATTAGGACCTAGTAAACCTACAATCTCACCTTGATTTACCTCCACAGAAACGCCTTTTACAACTTGTCTGCCTTTATAACTCTTCTTTATTGAATCTGTACGTAACTTCATTAATGTTTTGCCCTATTAAAAATCTGATGTAAACACAAACTTTATTCCAAAATTGGATATCGGATCGCCATATAAATCTACGTTGTCACGATAAGACAAACGCCAAATCGCATCAACACGGATAAATTTAAGAATATTCTCCAACCCAACACCAACTTCATAATATGGGCTGCTCAATTCCTTGGAGTAAAACGGTAATAACAACTCTTTATTATGTTTTTCAGAATAAGATCCAATAACCATTTTACCTGAATAAACGAGTCGTAATTTTAATTTACGAACCAAAGGAACACGATCCATAATAAATCCTTGCATATGATGCTCAAACAATACCCGAACCCACTGATCACTAATAAACTCGTAGTAATTCATGAGGTTAAAATTATTGTCTTGTATGTAATAGGTCTCGTTTCCTTGATGAATTTGTAAGAATGGGTAAGGAACCGTTCCAAAAATTTTCCCTGCATGAATCGTATATTCTAATCTACCCGCCATTCCTATTCTTGGGCGGTGAGTCCATATCAAATCTAAGCGGTGAAAATCATATTCACTCAATAAAAAATCTTTAATTCCCCAGGTGTGTGTTAAGGATACTATTGGATATTTAGATCCTAATGAAATTCGATCAAACTGTCCTTTTAAAAATTTCTCTTCCTTCACAAACATAATTTGGTTGCGAATTTGAAATGAGGTTAAACTACCAATACGGCTTGTATCTCCAGATTCAGGATTAATGCGACTATAATCTGAACTTCCTAAAGGAATATATTTTTTCCATTCTACAGTATTAAAGGTTCGCATGTCAAAATTCCAATCTTTTTCCAAACCAACAGATCCTTGATTTACCATGGTTAATTTATCCAACGGCGCAGCAGAAAGTAATGTGCTAAAAGAATTTCCAACATCCCCTACAGTTGCAATTAATCCTAATTGATCAATTCTTTTACGATAAGCAAATCGCAACATCTCTCGTGGGCTTTCTTGTATTTTCCAACGCAAAGATCCACCATATTTCCATTCTTTATCTAATGTTCCATATCCAACAAAGGTTGATATTTCAACCTTTTTACTGAATTTATTTGAAGTTCTTAAAGACAATAAAAGCCGAGTTCCTTCTACCACATTTTGGTTATAAATAGAATAGATATTACCATACTCAATTGGGCCTTTTCGCCAATGTCCTGTATAAGCCAAATAAGTCAAATTTTCATAAAATCGATACGAACGGTTATTTTTCAAAGAATCTACCATCTCAATCACCCCAGCTTCTTCGGTAGATAAATCTGAATGTCTTTCAGCTTCCCAGTAATTCTCTTCCCTTTGGTCCGCACTGTCCAAAATCACAACATCTTTCACATAAAAATCAAAGTCTTTAGGCTCGTTTAAAACAAAGTTTTTTCGGTTTACATCCTTATGAATTGTTACCCCCATTAATTTAGATTGTTCGGCCTCGTTAAACAAATCAAAATTAGCGGTCATTACCTCATTTGTCAACACATAGTTGGTGCCATCTAAACAAGAGTATCGTTGTTCTACATAAAAATCAGATACGTAATTTAAATTCACATCATCAGGAATCATTGCATTGACCTGTTTCACAGCAAAAGACTCACCTGCAACCCAAAATTCTCCTTCAAACAGAGCACCACCTTTTCGTTTAGGTACAAATTGAAGGTGATAGAAAACCTCCCCATCAATCGTATCTTTTTCCATTAAATAGTATTTATAAAACAGTTTGCCTTCATCAGCAATTGGGCTTAAAAACTCCTTATTAAAAAGCTCAACATAATCATTATAAATATTTACATTTTGGTGCATATCACCTGTAAACTGTCCCAATTGCAAATTATCAACCCCAGTAATTCTGGTTGCTCGAATAACTTCCTTTTTTTGTTGCGGCGCTTTCTTAAAATAATAGTCCGATATAGATTCAGATAACAGAACTGGCAAATAACGTTCACCGTTTACAGTGTCCATATAATCCATCATAAAATCAAATTTCTTAAACACCTTTCTATCTTCAAACTTTTCAGACATATTGTTTACATCAAATTGCATTTTATTATATACCTCACATTCATACGCTGCAAGCTTTTCTGGATTATTGAATTTTTTATTTTCTTTTATTTTTCGCAAGACTTCAAAAGCCGGGTTCTCCCCAGCCTTTACAACAACTGTATTCAAATTGGTGTTTGATTCAACCAAATAGATCGTCTTATCTCCACTAAATTCATTGGTTATTGGAATACGTTGCTCTTTATAACCTATAAAATTAATAACCAATGTATCTGCACTTTCTGTTGATTCAATTTTAAAATAACCAGCCGTATCTGTCCGAGCATAAGAACTCGCTATTTCAAATTTCAGCTTTACAAATGGTATAGATTTTTGAGTAATTGAGTCTTTAATATGTCCCTCTAATGTGATTTGGGCATTGAGTTGATTGTTAAAAATCAACAACAACAATATGAGATATGCCCGTCCAGAAAACATGAATTAAACTAGGCTTTCATTGAAACGCTTCTTTTCTATTCGCTTTGCTATTATTATTCCAAACTCATACAACAAAATGATCGGAATACTTACAACAATCTGAGTAAATAAATCGGGCGGTGTAATTACAGCTGAAATAATCAAAACAGCAACAAATGAATGCTTTCTATATTTTTTCAAGAAATCTGAAGAGATAACGCCTAATCGTGAAAAAATCATTATCACAACAGGTAATAAAAATAAAAGCCCCGTAAAAAACACGGTAGAAATTATTGTTCGTAAATAAGAGTTAATGTTAATGTCATTTACAATATCATCTGCCATTTTCCAATTTCCTAAAAATTGTATTGATAAAGGCGCAACCACGTAGTAACCAAACATGATCCCAATAAAAAACAAGACAGAAACAAAACCTACAATACCTTGTACAGTTTTCAATTCTTTTTGCTTCAATCCAGGCTTTATAAACCCCCATAGTTGATAAAAAACAAATGGAAATGCCAATACCAGTCCACCTATAAAAGCCATCATTAAATTGGTAGTAAACTGCCCAGACATTTCAGTACTTTGAAATTTGATATCGATCGCTCCGTTACAAATTTCAAATGCCCAACAGAAAAATCTAAAAATTGGAAACTCTGGCTCTCTAAGAGCTAGGAATATATTATTAGTAATCCAGTCAGTAAAGTAAAAAATTGCAACTGCAACTATCAAAACAGCAATGACACTCTTTACTAAACGCCATCTTAATTCTTCAAGATGCCCTAAAAAAGGTAAGTTATTTTCGTTCGAATCTGACACAGCGCAAAATTAGTATTATTTCTACCATTTTCATAAAGTTTTCAACGAAACTCAATGCTTATTATACAGGATTAAATCATCCCCCAATCTCAGGAACTTTACTTGAGGGGCCACCACATAAAAAGTACACTTTTTTAGGCTTTAATTTCTTTAACTTACTCAATATTCGACTCTGATCTCCTCCATCACTAATCCATTTAGGAACTAATGATTTTAATAAAATTAACCAGTCTTGGGCAGCTTTTCTTGCACGAATACCACTATAAAAATCAACTTCATTTATAGCTGTATTTTTTGTTTTCGCCTTACTAAATGCTGCTTGATAGAGTTGGAAGTTTTCAGGAATCATGGCATCTTCAAAAACAGAAACCGTTAAATTCAACCTCGTAGTTACCTCTCCATCATATTTAACCACACCTCTATTTGTTGCAGCATCCTTATTAAATGCCTTTATTTGAAGTGTCGAATCTCTAAAGTAAACACCTTTATTTTCGCCTACAGCTCCGCCAGCAACAACCTTAAGTTCTGCTTTTCCATCTTTAGTAGCTAAAAAGTTGAAAATCTCCATTATTTGAATCGAATCTGAAACAGTCAATGCTTTTCTGCCCTCATCCAAAACAACACGCTTCAATTGATGCTTTGAATGATTAGGGTGTTTCGAAATATGAATATGCGCAAAATTTTCATCCACCTTTTCATCAAAAACTTCCTTCCCAAATGAAATATGGTAAACTTGAAATACTTCTTCACTCTGATCCTCAGGAAAAGTAAAGTCTTGAGTTAAATAATTAAACCTAGCGCCATCATTAAAAGTATAGATGTTATTTTCAACCTCATACTCCATCATAACATAACCAATATTCTTGCGCATACCGTCCAATTTCGCTTCCCATTTAGTCAATTTTATATAGGCCTCCTCCATGTCAATTTTAAGTTGTTTTAGAATTCCTTTTTGAGCATCTAACTGTCCACTTAACTGCACCAATCTATTTTGCTCAATATTTTTCTTTTTATCCAACTTACTCATTTTACTTGTCGGATGCCCTCCTCCATCTTGATCAGACATACCAAGATTTTTCTTCTTCAGTTTTTTCTTTTTAATTTTTGGTTTCCCTTCGGGTGTATGTCTTAGTTTGTCTAGTCGATATTCTGTTTTCTTAATTTGAAGTTTTGTAGTTTCAATTCTCTTTTCATACAAATCAATCTGATATTCGTACCCTCTTTTTCCATATAAATCTTCTTTTATTCCGGCAATGTGGTAGAACTCTAGATTATACATTAACCTCCAATAAGTTGTACCTTCTCCGTAAGTCGAATCCGGAGAAACCAGTCGGTGCTCATTTTTTCCATATAAAACATATGAATTCCCACCTTTTTGGATGGCTATTGTCGTTTGCCTTTCAGGGTGATATCCAAAAACATCCACGTGTACAACTGTTTCAAAATCACTATTAGTAGTAAACTGTTTTCTCTCAACACTTTTAACTTCAAGATTATTCACCTCTTTTTCTTTATCATAAACTTGCTCTATACTAAACTTAAATATTCCATTTTCGTCAGGTAATCCAATAGAATAAGGAGTATTAAAACCACCAGTAATATCAGCCCAATTAGAACCATCACCAACTGCCGATATATAATTCGCTCCAGAATCTTCACCTCCTAAAACTTTAAAGATCTCCGTAGCACGAACATTGACATACTTTTCTTCCGCCGCCATTATTGCGTTAATAATTAACATTTGATCCAATTGCGAATAACCAGAGTTTAAAATAGCAGCCAATTTATCTGAAACAGTCAATGAAGCGGCATAATATCCTTGCAAGGTTTTCGCTAGTACATAATCACCGTTATTCAATGTTCTCACTGCGCTTTGTGGAACTTCTTCCAAAACGTATTTTTCGAACGTTTTTAGTTTTAGTAAAAGTGGTTTATCTTCCTCGGCGGTAGAGTTTCTAAATTGTAATATCTGCGATAATTCCCAAATTGCATATCGCGCTGCCAAGTCACTCACCAAACCATCCGATTTACGTCCCATTTGATCTGTATGTAACTTTAATAAGCTAGGATGTTGAACAATTTGATTTTCCACATACCTGTAATCCGGAAGCGTATCATTGATATACGGAATCGAATCCGTAAACTCAAATAAATGAAACAACTCGGCTTTTAATATTTCAACTCGCCTCGTTTGGTGATATAAAAAGGCTCTTTCCTCCCCAGTAAAGTCATCCCAACTTTCCTGTGACAAACCTATAGAACTTATAAAAAGTAGTAATATATAAAGGTATTTCATTCGCTATTTAGTTCATTTCATTCCAGCCTTGCAACGCTTCAAAGCCTTTTCGTTACGCTAATTTAATCAATATTATATCTCATTATAATTCTAGCTAAGGAGGTTATTAACAAGTAAGTCTGATCAAATACATTCTCTCAATTTTTAATGCGATTATTTGCATTGCACAGTGAATTGATTACCTTTAAGAAGATCGTCGACTTTATTGAATCTTTGGATTTCAATGAATTAACCAATTTTAATTATTATGAAGTCAGAAATTATCGAGTTTGAAAAACTTCGCCTAATAGGGCTGAAAATCACCACTTCGTTGTCTGAGGATAAAACATTTAACCTTTGGAACTCTTTTATGAAGAGAAGGGGAGAAATTAAAAATCGAATAAATGACAGTTACTATTCCATTCAAAAGTATCCTGAAAATCTTGATATGGATTCATTCACACCTATTACTATATTTGAAAAGTGGGCGGCTGTAGCCGTTAGTAACATAAATGAAATACCGGAAGGAATGGAGGTTGTAGAAATTGATGCTGGTAAATTTGCCAAATTCATCCATTTTGGAACTGCCTCAGATTTTTACCGCACGTCTCAATATATCTATGGTACATGGTTACCATCTTCAGGATTTGAATTGCGAAATGCGCATCATTTTGAAATAATGGATTCTAATTATAAAGGTCCAGATGATCCAGACTCGCAAGAAGATGTTTTCATACCAATCAAATCATAAATATGTTCGCTGTTTTATATTCCTTCAACGTACTTCCTGATAAATCAAAAGACTTTATTGAAGGGTGGTCAGGTCTCACAAATCTTATTTATGAATATGAAAACAGTTTCGGTTCTCGACTTCATAAGATAGCACCCAATACCTACATTGCTTATGCTCAATGGCCGGATAAGTCAACGTGGAAAAATTCTGGTAGTAAACTCCCCGAACAAGCCAGTGTATTTAGTAAACTAATGAAAGATTGCTGCGCCGAAATAAAAACTGAAAATGAATTAGAGTTGGTTGCTGACTTACTCAAATCACAACAGTTTAATAAATAATCAACTCCATTATCAAAGATCATTTACTCCGAACAGTAAAACTCAACCTTCATTAGACTTTGTAATATCCAACTTAACACATTAGTGTATAGTAATTAACAGATTAATGCACACTGTCAACTTAAACAAGTATTAAAGCATTTCAA
>CAKZPK010000427.1 GCA_937139035.1 uncultured Crocinitomix sp.
ATGATGTTACGCATCAATGGTGCGAGCATCCTGCAAGAACTTCAAGAAATTCAGACAACTACCAACAAAAGGCATTTTTCAAATTGAAAACGAAACGTTTTATCCAGTTAGAAATTGATGCTTCTGAAAAGGTTCAACTAATTGGTGCTGGAGTAAAGGGGAAGCTGGTTGCAAAAGAGTTGGATGCGCAAAATGTATCATATGATTGGTATGATTTTAATGCGAAGAAAAAAGGGGAGGTTATAAGTACTGTGAAAGTTCAAGATTTATCAAAAGTTAAAGCTGGAGTTAAGTCTATTTTAACAGTTTGGCCAGAGGATGAAAAATTGAGGACTGCCGTATTACATTTTATGAAGGAGAAGCAGTTGTTTTTTGGAGAAAACTGTTGGTTGTTCTAGCAAAAGCTTGAACTTTAGCGATATAAAGTGTTAAATAATTAACCGATAGTCGTTTTTCAGACAACCATCAAATGATTTTTTCGTACTTATTAATGGATGAAACTTCCTTTCATAATCCTAACCTTATTGCTCCCATTTATCTCAATTGCCCAAAATTCAATTGTTATTAATGAAATAATGTCTAAAAACACGAACGGGCTAACAGATAACGCCGGGGCGCATCATGACTGGATTGAGTTATATAATTCTAGTAAAAAGCGCATGAATTTGTTGGGGTATGGATTGTCTGATGATCCAAAAGATCCATTCAAATACAAGTTTCCTAAAACTATTATTAAACCGCATTCTCACCTTTTGCTGTATGCGTCTGGAAAAGAAATAAAAGTAAAAAAGGAGATTCATCTTAATTTCAAAATTCAAAAAAATGGTGAACCAATTATATTAACTACACCTGAAGGAGTGCGGGTTGATGAAGTTTATCCTATAGCATTGGTTAAAAACAGTAGTTATGGAAGATCTATGGATGGAGGGAGTAGTTTTGAACGTTTTTTTATTTCTACTCCACAGGCATCTAATAATGCCGTTTCAGGTATTGTTTTTTCAGCAGAGCAAGGATTTTATACAGATGTTTTTGAGCTTCAATTAGCCTCAAAAATTGGTGATGAAATAAGATATACATTGGATGGAAGTGTTCCTACAATTGATTCACCAATTTATAGCAAGGGCATCTCAATTACCACTACTGAAAGTGATTCTAATTCAATTGGATACATTAATACTTCACCTTTAAAGAAAACCATTAAAGGCAATTATTTTAAAGGGACAGTAATTAGAGCTGCAACTTTTAAGGATGGAAACATAAGCTCGCAAGTTTATACAAAATCATATTTTATTAGCCCCTTAGGGCGCAGGCGTTATGCAAATATTGATGTTGTTTCATTAGTAACAGATAATAACAATTTGTTTGATCCTGATTCAGGAATTTATGTGCAGGGAGATTCAGCTGTTTATTCAAAAAAAAAGGCGAATTATTTTAAAAGAGGTAAAGCCTGGGAGCGTTATGCACATGTCACTTTCTTTGATACTTTAGGTAATGTTGGGTTTGAACAAAATGTAGGGATTCGTATTCATGGAGGTAAAGGGCGCAGAAGTCCACAGAAATCAATTCGATTATGTGCCGATAATGAATATGGAGCGCCTGCCATTAATTATCCGCTTTTTAATATGCGAAAACATACAGTGTTTAAAACGGTGGTTTTAAGAAACAGTCAAACTTGCTGGGATCGCTCAATTGTTAAAGATGAATGCACGGCAGAAATTTGTAAGAACTTAAATTTTGATGTTTTAGCAGCAAGACCCGTAATTGTATTTATTAATGGAGAGTTTTGGGGAATACATGCTATTCGAGAATACTTTGATGAAGATTATATTGCGGCTAACCATCATGTAAAAAAAGAGGAAGTTAATATCATTTCAAACGGATACGGAAATAAGCCTAAGGCGGATAAGAATTGGGGATTAATTGCTGGTGACGGTATTTCTCATAAATACATGTATCGATACATTAAAACACATTCATTGGCAGTTGCTGAGAACTATGAATATGTCAATAAATATTTAAATATTGAAAGTATCATAGATTATTACTGTGTCGAAATCTTTTTTAATAATAGAGATTGGCCAACTAATAATAATAAGCTCTGGAGTGTCGGAGATGGTCCTTGGAATCAGGTAATGTATGACATGGATGCAGCGTGGATGAGATCATTTGAAGATAATGTAAAGATTCTATTGAGTAAAAAGAAAGAGAACCGACCACAACATGAAGCTTATGCTAGGTTAATGTTTATTAAGTTGGCGGAGTCTCCAATTTTTGTGGAAGATTTTACCAATAGAATGGCCTATTTAATTAAGCATGATCTAAGTCCCAGAAATGTAGCTCCTATCTTAGAAAAATCTCGTCAAACATATACTAATTTTGTGGAAGAAAATGATAGAAGATGGGGGATACCTACAAGTTATAAAAAGTGGAAAGCATTATTTTTTAGGCTCAATGGATTTGTTGAAGGACGGCCAAACCATTTAGAAAAGATTTTTGTTACCAATTTTAATGTTAGCCTTGATAGCTTACAGGCCGTAAACTAACGTAAGTATTGGTGTAAAACTATGTAAGTTCAAACGCTACCCGTTCAACAGGAATTCCGTTAATTTTTAATGCAATATAATGTGCTCCAACATAATGTTTTCGGGTAGAAAGGTCTTTAAAGTCAACTTTTTTACTGAAACTTAAAGATTCTCCTTTCTTCACCTCGCTTTCACGGAGTTGAAATACCTTTTCATTATGAGATCCATTCTTTTTTAGATAACCTACCGCATACTCTAATCTGAATTTTGCTGTTTTTCCTTTGTTAGTTATTCCAATTTCTAAGGTAGATGAATTACCAATCGCAATTTTAGGATTAAGCAAACTGAATTGGTTTGTTTTAATAGATGCAATTGATCCAAATCCAAACAATTGCATTGCGGTTTGATTTCCTTTTTTTAATAAAGTACGTAAGGCGTGTTTTGCAACCCAATGTGTTGTTTTTGATTCGTTCATCCATTTTCCGCAAAGCTCTAATACTAGTTCTGGATGATGTTTAGAAATGTCATTTAAATTATTAGCAACACTGCGGTAAACGTAATCTTCTTGATCGTTTTTTAGTGTATCCAAAATTGGAATGATAGGTGAGGGGTCGGCAACATAGTTATGTAACTTCATGGCCCAAGGTAAAAGTGGACGGCAACCTTCACTTGCTAAGCGCCGCACATGGTGATTGTCGCTTTTACTCCATTCATACATTACTTTTATAAGCTCAGGATTGGCAGCCAAAAAAGGGCGAATAGCAAATTCACTGGTAGAATATTGGGTGAATTCTTGCAAGGCAGTTAAGGATATTTCTACTTCATCTAATCCAAATAGTTCCACAAATGTTGGAAATATAGTAGCTGTAAATCCATTGAAATTCGGAGCGACGGGCATTAAAATTTCAATTTGCGCTTTATAACCATATGGCAAAGAGGCGTGCATTTGCTCCGAGATGTGGATTGTTCTAGCCTTTAATTCTAATCCATCCCAATTTGAGTTTAAAACTGCTTTTATAAATTGAGGTTGATTGAATTTTTTATCAGACGCATTTAAGGCTTTCGCTAAATTTTCAACAAAAGCCTTGTTGTACATGTTTTTTAATGGTTCGGCCATATTTTATCTTTTTTTAGCACCTTGCTGTTTTTCGTTTTTTTCCTACTCTACCTTTGGCTACTACTTTATTGATATAATCAGTTGCCAAAGGAACTTTGCATGCAGTGCCACCAACATCTACAGATACTTTGCCTATGTTTTGAGCAACCTCCTTAGATTTTTCTGTTAAGGCTTCAATATAACTGCCAATTGCTATTACATAACCATTCATGACATAACGAACTCTGTTTTGTGCGGTATTAATCTCTTTTTCAACCGTGTCGAGTAACTCTGCATATTTTTCAATGTTTAAATCTTCGTCTTTATTAACTCCTGCATAATAGGCTAATGTTCCCCATCCTGCAGCAGCAGTTGTTTCAATGTCTGATTGAATCCATTTTAGTCCCAATTCAAAACCAAATTCTGTTTCAGCAGCAACCCACGGTACTGCATATTCGCTTAAATATGAAAAATAAGCCTGGCTTATCCATTCTTCAAGTTGATCTTGGGTAATTTGAGTTTCATCTGCCATTAATCCCGCTAAGTACATAGCGTCATAATTCCCAGTAGCGTACAGTTCTAATGACAATTGGTGATTTTTCTTCGTTTTTTTCAAGATCTTTTTTAAATCTTGAACTTTCACTCCAAAATAGGGTTCTTTTGCACCAAGCGTGGCATAAGTCTTTTTCGTTTGTTCACTTCCAAACGATTCTAGTTCCGCAAGTATCTCTTTTGTTGTCATAATTGAGTCTTATTAATTGTCTAAAACAGTCTTTTTCTTTCCACTACTACGCAATGTTGCAGCTGTAATAAGACTTACGATAAAGCCTAGAATTAAAACCGTTGACGCCATTAACATAAATGTGAATAAACTGGAACTTGCCAATTCTTTCATGCTTTCCATTTCAGCTAATTTACTACTTAACTCAGCGCCCGAATATTGTGTCATAGTTTCAGCTATCTTGGTAGCATAGTACTGCTCTGTAAAGTCAGGGTTAAGATAAGTGATGTAAATGACATTAAAAAGTCCAAAAATAATGGCTGGAAAAAGAACGATCAAAATTCCTGTTCCAAGAGCTCTGCCAAAACTAATTTCTTGATTTGGTAAACCGTCTCGGTATGATTTTACACCAAAAAAGACAAATGAGAGTGCAATAAAGATACTTAAGTATCCCCAAATTTCTTGAACAGCAAAGCTCAAATTTTCTAAAAACAAATAGGAGATAAAAAAGAGGATAAGGATTGTTACGGCGCTAATTATTCCGAATTTAAAAACGATTGATTTCATAATGTTTATTTTTTTGACAAAACTATAAATCCGCCTACCTATGGTCAATTTATTTGGGTATGATTCCTATAGTACTTTAGTGCTAAATTCGCTAAAGTCAACAATTCTAAGTTGGTTTGCTTTTAAAATTGCTTGTGCTCTGTTCTTAACTTCTAATTTGGTATAAAGGTTTGATATGTGAGATTTTATTGTGCTTTCTGAAATGAATAATTCTGCAGCAATTTCTTTATTTGATAAACCCGCAACAATTTTTTGTAGTACTTCGTGTTCTCGGTCAGATATGTTTAACTCTCGTAATTTTTCATAGTTAATTCCAATTTTTTGATCGGTAGAACGCTCAGTGCTCCATTTTTTTCTGAAATAAAGTCCTAAAAAGAAGAAAACAATGGAAACAACTGCAATAATTATTTCTGTGGTTAAATTACCTTTAAATAATTGATAACTGCTCAATTGAAATAGAATGAGAAGTGCTGTAATTAATAATCCAAATGTGATGACATTTCTTTTCATCTTAAAGCTTTGAAATCCATTCGAAATAATGAGGGTGATTAGCTATGGGCTTTTCATCAAATAAACCATAAACACTTGACCCTGTTCCGGTCATGCTGGCATAAAATGCCCCGTGGTCATAAAGTCCCTCCTTAATTTTCTGTATATCTGCATGATTTGGGAAAATGGTTGATTCAAAATCATTTTTTAACTCGCTACTCCAAGTTTCAAAATCTGAATTAATTAAATCTTTTAGGTCTTTATTAGATGCAGATGTTATGATTCCTGCAAAAGCTTCTGCAGTGCTAATATGAATTTGAGGATTGATGAGGTAAATGTATTTTCCTTTTAAATTGAAATCAATAGGGTTTATGATTTCACCCTTGCCTTGAACAAATGATGGTGTGTTTTGAATAAAGAAGCCACAGTCGCTTCCAAGTTCATCAGCATATAGTTCTAATTGTTTAGTATCAATATTTAAGTCGAATAAACGATTTAATAATACTAAGGTTGCAGCGCCATCTGCCGATCCTCCGCCCAATCCAGCACCCATTGGAACTACTTTGTGCAAATGAATTTTAACAGGCGGCAAGTCGTATTTATCTTGTAGTAAATAATAGGCCTTAACAACTAAATTATCGGAATGATCTCCTTTTATTGGTAATCCTGTTGCAGAGATTGAAAAAATGCCGTTTGGAATTATTTCAAGAATATCTGATAATTCTAACGGATAAAAAATACTTTCAATTTTGTGATAACCATCAGGCCGTTTGCCTATGATATTCAGACCAATATTAATTTTACAACCTGGAAAAATGATCATTGAAAAGGAATTTTTAACGAAGATAATCTTAAAAATAAATTATTGCATTTAAGTAAGATTCAAAAAAACACTAAATTTGAAAACTGAAAACAAAACAACATGGCAAATTACCTACCTTTTGAAGAACCGATTTGTGTAATAGAAGAGGAGATCTTAAAAGCAAAAGAAATTGAAACCAATAGTGGGGTTAGTACCTCTAAAATGGTGAAGGATTTAGAGAAGAAATTGAAAAATACTCGTGAGGATATTTTCAAGAATCTAACTCCGTGGCAACGTGTACAACTGTCTCGTCATCCGGACAGACCATATACTTTAGATTATATTAACGCACTTACTGACGGCGATTTTGTTGAATTACATGGAGACAGAAATGTAAAAGATGATAAAGCCATGGTCGGTGGTTTTGGAATGCTGGATGGTCAATCTGTAATGTTTGTAGGCCAGCAAAAAGGGATTAATACAAAACAACGTCAATACAGAAATTTTGGAATGCCAAACCCAGAAGGTTATAGAAAAGCCTTGCGATTATTTAAGTTGGCGGAAAAATTTAATAAACCTATTGTAACGTTAATCGATACCCCAGGCGCATTTCCAGGATTAGAGGCTGAAGAGCGTGGGCAAGGAGAGGCAATTGCAAGAAACATCTACGAAATGATGAATCTTAAAGGTCCTGTTATTTGCATCATCATTGGTGAAGGAGCTTCAGGTGGAGCTTTAGGAATTGGAGTAGGAGATAAAGTCATTATGCTTGAAAACTCTTGGTATTCAGTTATTTCACCTGAAAACTGTTCAACAATTCTTTGGAGAAGTTGGGATTATAAAAAAGAGGCTGCAGAAGCACTAAAGTTGACATCAACAGACATGAAAGATTTGAAGATTGTTGATGAGGTTATTAAAGAACCTATTGGTGGAGCACACCGCTTTAGAGAAGAAACGTTTGTTAACGTTAAGAAAAATATTCAAAAACATATCGCCAAATTACAAAAAATGGACCCTGTTAAACGTGTTGAAAAACGGATTAACAAGTTTTGTGAAATGGGCGTTTATAACGGGAAATAATACTTCTAGGAATTTCGTTTTATTATGATTGGAGCCGATTTTGAAAAGATTCATTTTGTTCTTTTCGGTTTAGATTTAGTAGAGCCAATGGCATTTATAACAGACACTATACTCGGTGTATTGTCTGTTGCTTTAGGGCTCTCTCTTAGCAAAATCAAAATTGATATACCATTTAGAACCTATTGGATATGGTTTTTTATTGTATTTGGTGTAGGCGCGTTTTTGGGCGGGCTAGGACATACATTTTACTTATATTGGGGTGTGCCTGGTAAGTTTCCTTCTTGGCTTGCCGGACCTTTATCTATCTACTTGCTAGAGCAAGGGATGATAGCTGCACATCCAGATGATAAAAAGATGACCTTGTTTAAATTATTGTCTTTTTGTAAGATGTTATTGGTTTATACAGCATTTGGCATTGTGTTTTACTTGGCGCCAGAAGACAAAAAGTCAACATTGCCATTTTTGCCAATTGCCATTAACACAATTTTTGGAGTAATAATTACTGCAGGATTCTTAGGTAATTATTATTCAAAAAAGATTACGATAGAATTTAAGTACTTTGTTTTTGGAGTACTTGTGCTCCTGCCAACAGCTTTTATCTTTTTGCTTAAAATAAACCTTCATCAATGGTTTGATAAAAATGACCTAAGCCATATTTTAATGATGATAGGTATTTATTATTTCTATTTGGGCGTTAAGCGGAGCATAACAAAATTATAAAGTAAAAACAGCTCTATTCATTAAGGTTAGAGCTGTTTTTTTATTGTACGAATTACTTTGCTTCCCAAATTTCAGAGAATTTAATCGCATCCTCTAATTGATGTTGAAGGCTATCAATTTTTTGACGAATTTTTATAAATTCAAGTTGAACGCTGTATGCATCTCCTTTAACTTGTTCATTTTTTTTATAACGCTCAAGTAATTTTTTTAATCGCTGCGTAGACTCATGAATTTCTGAAATTTGAATAATTTTTTTCAATTCGGTTTGCTCTTGCTTTTTTGTCATAACTTCATTTTTTATTTTGAAACTGATGCACCACAAGAGAGTGCTGTAACAAGACATTCATTAAAAATACAATCCTATAAGGATGGAGATTTTTTATGAATTTCATTTTAGTCTTGTTTCAAACAAGCGAGTGGTAACTTAGTTGAATAAATAGAAAAGCAAGGGGGAAAAAGCAAGTGTGAAGACGATCCAAATTTTTCATAAAACTGAATTAAAGTCCATCCGTAATTCATGAATTGATTCAAATACAGAATTCTAAAGACAGTTTACCCAACCAATCCCGTATGATATACGTAAGTTAAGTAGTTCTGTCTAACGCCTGAATAAATCATGAAAATTGATGATATTTCTGAGGGTTGAATTGCAGAATATGTTCTAAATTTATAGAAAATACTCTTATATGCGCTTATTTGCCTCATTCTTATTGATTCTAATCACAATCCCTGTTTTTAGTCAGCTTAACATGACAGAAATAGGAGCATTAGATATTCCAGAGCTGCATGAAACAGGATTAAACGATATTTGGGGATATACTGATGAACTTGGAAATGAGTATGCACTTGTGGGGGCAGAGGATGGCGTTTCTGTTGTAGATGTGACCGACCCAACAACACCAGTTGAAGTGTCATGGATTCCAGGTTTAAACTCAATTTGGCGAGATTTAAAAACAAGAGGTGATTATGCCTACGTAACAACAGAAGCCTTGCAAGGATTAATGATTATTGATTTGTCGGGGCTTCCTGGAGATACAGATTTACCCGTGAGTATCTATAATGGTCCAGATGATAGTATTTGGGAATCAGCACATAATTTATATCAAGATGAAGGATATGTGTACATTTTTGGTGCTGGACGTGGAAATGGCGGTGTAATTATACTGGACGTTGATACTGACCCAATGAACCCAATTGAAGTGGGTATTTTTGACAATTGGTATGCACATGACGGTTATGTACAGGATGATATTGGCTATTTTGCACATATATACGAAGGATTTTTTAGTGTAGTTGATTTAACAGATAAAACCAGTCCGGTATTATTAGGAACGGCTATTACTCCAACTAATTTTGCTCATAATATTTGGGCTTCTGAAGATGGGAACTTTGTTTTTACTACAGATGAAGTACCAGATGGTTATGTCGGAGCATTTGATGTGTCCGATCCGGCTTCTATTAAAGCATTAGATAAAATACAATCTGCTCCTGGGCAGGATATTGTACCACATAATTCACATGTACTAGGAAACTACTTATACACTTCGTACTATACTGATGGTGTTGTAATTCATGAT
>CAKZPK010000428.1 GCA_937139035.1 uncultured Crocinitomix sp.
TCCTTTGTATGCGTAGTTCTTATTATTGAACTGAGAAGACTCTTTTAGTTGAAAACCAGCATTTTCAAAACGAGGATCACCCCAGTCAATTTGAAATTCATTTCCTTTTTCATCTAGGAAGAAGGTCTTTCTTTTTTCATCAACTTCCTTTGTTATTTGCTTAACTAGTATTTCCATTTTATATCTTGGCTTTTGTTAAAACTAAATTTCCTTCTAGATCTCTTAAACTAATTGATTTCACTTGAGAGTGAGACACTGAAGACACTCTCGCTTTTCGATCATCCAAAGGGTTTTGTTCATCTTTGTAAAAACTAATATCTTTTGATCGAACATAAGGCCATGCAATCACCTCATTTTTTTTGAATGCTCCTCCATTATCCATTTCATAAACTATATCTGCAGATTCGTAAGGCAATAATAAACCAATGATTCTGTTGGTCATATCTCCCTCTTGCTCTACAGGTTCATTCAATTCGATTTCAGCTACCATATTTGGGGCAGTCACATTCACTTCCCGCCAATACATAGAGTCTCTATTGAAGAAATCTTTTTCATCCATTTTGCAAAGGTAGGTATTTTATAGCCGTGCAGGATTTAAGGCTCAATTATTTAAATTTAAACTTTGGTGACTTCCATAATTCAACTGATCGATCATCAATAAAATCAACGTCCCCCTCTAAATCTTCATAAAGAAATTCGGTCATTTTAAATATAACTCCGTCATCTCCAACATTAATCTTTGTTTTCACTCTATAATCTTTTGACATGCTTTCCCATTCTCCGTGAATAATACTATTCCTTAAGCTACCTGCGTGTTTTAATGATTCTCTGAGGTTTGAAATTTCGTCTTTTGAAAATTTCACAACCCAATCATCATTTGCCCGAATTAAATCAATTAACAAGTTTGTTTTCTGACTAAAAGACATTGATTTAATAACAACCCAACCGATTTCATCATTGTCTTGGTCAATCATATCACTTAAAATAAAATCCAAAGCAGATTCTAAGGAGTTAAAAACTATTGCAGTCATACCAACCAATGGAGCAACCTTTTCATCTAAGTAGTCATCAAACCGCTGCCCTTCAGCTTCTTCATATTCATAAAATTCATCAATAGAAATGGTCTTTGTTCTCTCGTTAAAGCGAGATTTCCGTTCTTTTATATTCATAATATAGCTTTAAAGTTTTTCTTAAAATGTAATTATATACAAACCTACGCAACATCAATGCAGCCTAATTGCGTATTAGATTTAATAAACTAAAATTGTCTGGTAATTGAAGAAATAACACTGAACACAATGCACATTAAGCTATCATTTCAATAAGCACAATTAAAAAACTGTTGATTTTTACTATTGAATAAAAAGACACCCGACAAGAACTAAGCCTTCTGTTTTAACTCACATCTCCCCAATCTTTTTAAGGTTCTTAAATGCGAACGAAAAGCACCATTAATTGTTTCATAGGAATTATAAGGTTGATTGTACTCCTTTGCGGTTTGCTCTACAATTATCGCAAGTTTTGGATAGTGAATATGACATATATGTGGAAACAAATGATGTTCAACCTGAAAATTGAGCCCTCCAACGTACCAACTAAACAAACCTCCTTTTTTACCAAAATCACATGTTGTTTCTAATTGGTGCACTGCATATTGCGAATGAATTTCACCAGCTTCATTTGGCAAAGGCTCTTCAACACTCTCTACAAGATGGGCCAATTGAAAGACTGTCCCCATGATAATAGATGCCGTAAAGTGCATTGTGAAAAACCCAATTAACACCTGCCACCATAGGAAATCAGTAAAAATAAAAGGCAAAACAAAAAATACGCTTAAATAAATTATTTTGTGCAATGCTATTGAAAGAACCGTTTTTCTATAATTAATATTTTGTCCTTTTAGCGCTCCCATTTTTCGGTACATATTCAAATGATTGAAGTCTGACACAAACCGTACAATTGTCATTAACCCATATAATAATGGTCCAAACAAATATTGATATCGAAACACTTTTTGTGTTTGTTCAGAATGCGAACAAAGTCTTAATCCTTTAGAATCAATATCTCTATCCCACCCATGTACATTTGGATAAGTGTGATGCAGTACATTATGCTGTATTTTCCAATTAATAACACTGCTTCCTAAAAGGAGCATACTATTGGTCATGAGCTTATTTAACCATTTACGGTTTGAAAAAGATCCGTGTGCTGCATCATGCATTACTCCCATTCCAATCCCCGCTTCACCAATCCCCATCACAATCATTAAGATAAACGCATACCATGCGGACATAGGAAAAATAAAAATTATCGCTAGAGTTGAAACATAGATTCCAATCATTAAAATTGCTTTTAGAATGATTCGATAATCTCCATAAACAGAAATATTATTCTCCTTAAAATACTGGCGAGTTCTTTTTTTTAGTTCTCGTGCAAAGTCAGTTTGATTTTGATCTTTTGAAATAAATTTAATCGCTTTCATAAATACAATCTTGATATCAGAATCAAGATTTCTTTACCTCAATCGATTGTGTAATGTACTATCTTTTTAGTCAGTTACACGGCTTTTTGGAGTATAGTTAAATAATCAATAATTATTCTATTGTAAAACAACCATTTAGGTGTTGAGTCTTTTTCAGACAATTCTCAAAATGTTTTAAAATTAAACCTCGAGATATCTCTCTTAAATTAAAATATTTAAAGAATCCATTTATATTTGTTTAGGGATGAATGCTGATTTTGTAAAATATATTACTACTACTTGCAAAGACTTAATGTCTATGGAAGAAATGATTGCATTAGCTCTTATAGAGGTTGAAAATGATGAAATCAAGAATGCAGCACGATTTCAATATACTGGAGGAGATGGTGATGCCGAAGCAATTGCTTTGAGAGAACGCGTTATAGCTTTAGAAACAACTCATGGAGTCAACCTTAAAGAACATATTGCAAAACGGATTCATGGAGATTATAAAGAAGCCGTGGAAAATTTCTGCCCTAAATGCGGACTATTAGCACGTACCCGATTTGCAAAGCAATGCCCGCACTGCTATCATACTTGGCGTGATGTTAAACGGACTTTAGTAGTGCTTGATTTGGACGAAACGTTAATTCATGCCACAGATAATCCGCCAGATGACAAGTGGGATTTTGAGGTTTTTGACTATAAAGTTTATAAACGCCCTGGATTGAGAATTTTTCTGGAAAAATTAAGAACTCATTTTGATGTTGCAGTTTGGTCTTCAGCTTCTGACGATTATGTAAAAGAGATTGTTTCAGAAATTTTCACCCATGAATATAAACTTGAGTTTGTTTGGGGTCGCTCAAAATGCACTCCCAGAATTGATTACGACTCAGTTGAAGATTTAGGGTATTTTGACCAAAACAACCATTTGTGTTATTCTAAACCATTGAAAAAATTAAAGCGCAAAACCAAACGCTCTTTAGATCATATGCTAATTATTGATGATTCACCCGAAAAGACCAAGGAGAATTATGGAAATGCTATTTATCCCTGTGAATTCAACGGTGAACAAGGTGATGATGAATTAGCTCAACTCTGGAAATATTTGATGCTAATTAAAGATGAACCAAATATTCGAAAAATAGAAAAACGCGGCTGGCATAACAAGGTGTAAAGTAATCTGCCAATATAAAACCGCTTAACCAACCTGTTTTCCCTCAAATTTGTTAGTTTCGAATGGAATTTAATTGCACCTACATGAAAAACACGTTTACTCTTCTCTTCTTCCTTATTTTCATAGGAATAACTGATTGCGTTATTGCACAGGACAATCCTGTTTTAAAAGAAGGAGAAGGCCATGTAAAAGTGCACGGCGGTGAAATTTGGTACAGAATTATTGGAGATGGAAACGAATCCCCCTTATTAATGATGCATGGTGGCCCTGGAGGTACAAGTCGTTCATTTTATTTATTTGAGAAATTAAGCAAAGACCGTCCAATCATACTATTTGATCAATTAGGAACAGGGCGTTCAGGCCATCACGAAGACACTACTTTGTTAAAAGTGAATGAGTTTGTGGAACAAGTTGCCCAATTAAAAGAACATTTAAAGCTAAATGAGTTTTACTTATATGGACATTCTTGGGGAACAGCATTGGCGTTAGAATATTACTCTGCTTATCCAACAGGTGTAAACGGCATCATTTTTAATAGTCCATACTTTAGCACTGCAATTTGGGAAGCTGACGCTGACACGCTGATTAGAGCACTAGACCCAGTAACGCAACAAGCCATTGCAAATGGAGAAAAGTCTGGAGACTTTGCATCAGTAGCTTACCAACATGCAAATAAGATTTATGGAGAACATTATATGCTCCGCCGAAAAAGACGATCGAGCAAATTAGATACTGAACCTGCTCCAGGAAATTATTTTATGTACAATTATATGTGGGGCCCAACAGAATTCACTGCTACCGGAACTTTAAAGAATTATGACATTATCGACAAGCTCAAAAAAGTAACCGTACCTACCCTATTTATAACGGGCGAATTTGATGAAGCACGGCCAACAACTGTACGTTATTTCCAAACATTGGTGCCCAACTCAAAAACGGTTGTATTGAAAAAAGCTGGGCACGCTACAATGCACGATAATTTACGAAAGAATAAAAAAGCAATTCGTAAATTCTTAGCAAACATAGAGGATTAATAACTCAGACTATCATCACCCCTATATTACTTTAAATTGGGTAATAAAATCAGCCTCAATATCCTTGTAACTATTCGTGCAATAAACATGATCAATAGTTTCTTTTAACTCGTCAAAGCCATAATTAAACTGACCGTGTGTTACATATAAAAAAACTTTAGTAGCCCCTTGCTCTTTTAAAGCTGCGGCTAAGAATTTAAACGTTCTTCCACCATCTGCCAAATCATCAACGATTAAACACGCTCGACCACTTACATCACCTTGAATACTGATTTTTGGAACACCACTTACTCTCACTTTATTAGAAGGAATTAAGTCAGCATTCAGTTTTGCTGCAATTTCATGTGTTGCTTTATAAGCCCCTGCATCAGGACTTACTAATACAGGTGAACCTATTGATTGATATGCTTTTTCAACAAATGAAAAGTGTGGTATTTGTTCGCAGTTATTAATCAATGCTAAAGCTATAGGGCTATGCGGATGCAAAATTTCAACTTTGTCAAATCGCATACTATTTACAAAATCAGTAATAACTTTTAAATCAAACGATTCTTTTTCGTGAAACCGCCTGTCTGAGCGTTGACCAATAAGAGAATAAATAGTTAAAACAGAATTCAGGTTTTTTTTGATAGCATTCTCGTTATCCCAGGCTTCTTTTATTGATGCCGTTAGAAATAAGTCTTCATAACTATTACCTCTTATTTTTACATGTAAATTTCCAGATTCAATAATTTTAGCGGTAACCTGTCCGTCTTTAAATTTTTTTATTTCGTCACTAGATAGTTCAGTTCCAGCAATGCCATTAAGTGCATATAACGTCTC
>CAKZPK010000429.1 GCA_937139035.1 uncultured Crocinitomix sp.
CAAAAGGAAATAACCAGTTGGACACTACAGAGTTTGAGCGCAATATTAATGAGTCTATTAGTTTGGTCTTAGGTACTAAAAAAATGTCGCGTCCATTGCAACCGCAGTTTGGCTCTGGTTTGCAAGAGTTTTTTTTCAATAAGATGGATGAAACGTTAAAAGGACAAATTGCTGATGCTGTTCGGTTTTCATTATTGAATAATGAACCTAGAATAACCTTGTTTAGCATTAATGTTGAGTTTCCTGATCAAGGTAATGGCCTTGTTGAAATTCACATTGAGTACGGTTTTAATCAAACAAATACAAGACATAATTATGTATTTCCTTTCCATGTTAATGAAGGGACAAATTTAAGCTTGACTTAATGGCGGGAACTATTTTAAATACCGCCCAATTATCATTAAACCAACATTTAAATAATCCTGGTTTGTTGATCGATAATAGAACTGAGCAACAGTATTTGAACTTTGTTGCAGGTTTTAGTACGTTGATCAACTTTTATAGTAAAGAAAACCTTAAAGACGGTTCTTGGGAGCCTTTTTTATTAAAAGACCCTGTTTTTTTATTGGCTACTATTAGTGAAACGGATACCGCAAAAAACGCAAACTTATTCAAAAATTCATATACGCAATGTTTGGGTAATTTGTCTGAATATGATGAGACTGATCTAAGTGCTATAAATCCTTTGTTTAATCAAATTTTTAGTGTTTTTGATGTGTTGTTGAAATGGTCATCATATATGTATAATGACACATTGTCTTATAAACTGAAAGCGGATGTGATTGGCGAAATAGAGCAGGTGTACGCAACAAAGTTTTGGGCTTTTGCAGACTTGCTTAATGAATTGGCATTATCTCCTCGGTTTAGTGGGCTAATTAATGTAGGGCAAGGTTTTACTTATAATTATGATACTAATTTGTGGTCCAGTTCAAAGCATAGAAAGCCATATGAAAAAGTGTTGGGATTAACCAAACCTCTTGATGAGCTTACGCTTACAGATTTAGTTAATTGCTTAAAAGGTAATGGGGTAAAGGTTATTCAGTTTTATCAAAATGTAGTAAGTAAATCAAATCCAGCATATCAAAATGTGTCAGCTCAAAAGTCATCCTACCCAGATACTTTGTTATTGCGGACGTTTTTTGAACTTTTAAAAGTAAATCAGCAAGATTTGAATGGGTTAACTCAAAAGCATTTAGCTTTTTATTATGATCGAGTTTTAAAGCAGTTGAACAAGTCTGCTACAGCTGATTCTGTTTATATCTGTGCAGATTTGGCAAATCCTAATAGTTCTTTACAGATAGAAAAGGGAACGCCGTTTAATGCAGGAACAAACGTGAATAAGGAAACTGTCATGTTTGAGTCGAGTAGTAAATATGCGCTAAATCCTGCGAAAATCATTAACGCATATACGCTTTTGTTGAATCAATTTGCGCAATTATATGATCCTGTTTATGTGAAAGGGAAGGGACCGTTGCAATTGGATGAACCAAAGCCTGTAATCTCAGTCTTAATGAATCAGTATAAAGATGTTGGGGTGTTAAAAAAGGATAAAACTGGGGTTTTACAAACTTGGGATACTTTTGGCAATCCAAATTTAACCACAAATAAATTAGCTTCTCTAGGGTTATCTTTTGCAAGCCCATTGTTATTACTGAAAGAGGGGACGCGAACTATTGATTTGGTTTTTACATTTTCCGATACTACAGAAGCTGAAATCTTAACAAACGCTGATTTCTTTTTGAGTACAAAAGCAGCTTGGTTGCCTATAACTAAAAAGTTGAATAGAAAGCATCTTGCGGAGGGTTTGACTGATACATTGCATCTTACCTTTACGCTTGATCCAACAGATCCTCCTATAGAAAAGTTTGAAAAAAATCCTGATGGATACGCAGAAACTTGGCCGTTGTTTAAAATAGAGTATCAAACCATTTATGATTTTTCATCTCCGCCGCAAATTAAAACATTGGATATTACAGTGTCTGTTGAGAATTTAAAATCTTTGGTGGCAAGTAATGATAATGGTGCTTTGGCAACAGCAAAGCCATTTATGCCATTTGGACCTATCGTTCAGCGAGATGGTAGCTTTTATATCGGTAATGCAGAAATTTTTAGCAAACCTCTGTCATTTTTAAGTTTAAATGTTTCATGGGATAAATTGCCTAAAAGTTTTGCAGAGTATTATGAATTATATAATAAGTATATAGATGGAACGCTTGCCAAAGAATCAGAGGCGAGCTCAACAGATACAGATCCTCCGAGTGATAAAAAGACTATAGCGTCTACCATTTGGGGATGGATTATGTCTGGTTGGAAAGCATTAACGAAAAGTAACCCTGTTGCAACGGCAATTACAACTTTTGCCAATTGGTTATTTAAAAGGTCTAAAAAAATCATTGAGGAGATTAAAGAGGACAAAGAGGAAGAAAAGAAAAGTGATGACGGTAGCGTTATTGTAGAGGATAAAGGTGTGTTTAATAATACAAGTTTCAAAGTGGATTTTGAATTGCTGTCAGGTCATGCTTGGTCTTCAGTAAAAGTGAGTAGTGAGCAAGTTTTTGTGTTCGCTGATGGGGTTTTTCAATCTGTTGATTCTGCCACAAAAGCGGAAGAAGCAACAGATGATACGGTTTCAATCTTTAAAGAGAGTGAAGATAAAACGCTTTGCAAAGAGACGTTGTTTGTTTATCAGAAACCTGTCACTAAACCAGAATCAAGTGTGGCTGATGCAACAGAACCAGGTGCAAGCATGTTGGATGATACTGATGCTGATAAGCCTAAGCAATTAGCATATGATCCTTTATTACAGGATTCTACAATGCTATTTAGCGAAAAAACAGCTGGAGGATTTATTAGAATGAATATTACAGACCCAGCGCAAGGATTTGGGTTTGATGTTTATCCGCAAGTAATTTCACAAGTCACATTAATTAATGCAACCAAACTAATTAAAGCAGCAAAAGCTCCAGTTCCTTTAAATCCAATTATTACGGACGGGAAAACAACGGCTAATGCTGCGGCAGACGAAGGTGCCGAGAAAGCAACAGGTGATTCAACCAATGCGGATACTAGTGCTGACCAGGAGAGTAGTGGATCAGTGTTGAGTGCTGATGGAGCAAATCTTGAGGGTGCTGGAGGAAAAGAGCCTAGTGGTCCATTGCCTTTACCTAATCCTCCATTTGCACCCGTTATTAGTGCGCTAACAGCAAGCTATCAGGCAACAGTGTCACATAGTTTAGATTATAGAAAGGAAACAGATCCTATTCAATTCTATCATTATTCAGCTTTTAATAATTATCTCGTATATGATAATACTAGAGATAGTGGTGATTATCAAAAACATATAGGGATTCAATTTTGTGGTATAAATCAGCATAGTTTCAATTTACCAATGTATACAGGTATTGGTCATAACTCAACGACTAATGGCGATATTATTCCTTTTGAGGCGGTTCTTTATTTAGAAATGGAGGATGTAATTGTGGGGAATGAGGTTTCGTTGTTTATAGAATTGAATCAATCTGCTAACCCTGCTGATAGGGATGGAGTAATCTTGGAATATTTCTATTTGTCAGGATCTGAATGGAAGACGTTGAACCTGATATATGATGGATGCAAAGGTTTAAAATGTTCTGGGATCATGACTTTTGAATTTCCAAATGATATGGATACTTCTAATTTGCAAATGAATTCTTCCAATTATTGGATGGCAATAACACTTAGTTGCAAATCGGGTGAAATTAGTGGAGTTTCAGATCTTATCGGTAAAACTTCTTTCTTAAAAACAAATGGATTGCAGTTAGAGCGTGTTGGAACGGAGTATTTAGAAGATAATGTAAGTCCTGTTCTTGAGCCGAGTAAAATTGTTGGGCCTGTTAATCCTATTCCGGATATTGCTTCTGTTGTTCAGCCTTTCGCCTCGTTTGGAGGGAAAGCGGCTGAAGACGATCTGCAAAAAAATAAAAGGGTTGCCAATCAATTAAAAACTAAAAGCCGCCCAATTACTGTCAACGATTTTAATCGATTTGTGATGCAGGATTTTAAATCAATCTTTTACTCTAAAGTCAATTATGAAAAATCAACCCGAACGGTTTTTATCCGCCTAGTTAAAAAAATAGAGAGTGAATTTGCATCAAACGCATTTCTTCCAATGGTTAGTGCTTGCGAGGAGTTGGCTGTTGAAACGGCTATAATGGATCAAACAGAAATTGAAAATTTAAAAGTAAAGAACTTTGAAATTGAATATGTGACGGTCAATGCTACGGTTTACATTCAACCAGAATATGATATTAAGGGGGCTTCTAATAGAATTACGCAGGCTTTAAAGGTGTTTTTGTCACCTTGGATTGATAGTAGTCAAAAACAGGTGACAATCGATCAAGGTGTTACGGATGCACAAGTGGCTTCGTTTATTACAAGTTTTCAAGAAGTAAGTGGGATAGAGGATGTTTCTTTTCAGTTAGCAGAGTACGATAACGGAAAGAAAGGTGAGAACTCTCTTCCACAAAGTAATGTTACAATTACAGACCCTGCCATTTTATTGGTGCCTAATAAAAATCACGGAATTGATTGGAAAAAAGCAGTATGAGTGAGAAAGGCTACATATCGAAAGAAGCATTGCCTTTAGGGCAAAATTATCAAGGGTTACGTGCTTTGGGCATGGATTATATCCAAAAGTATAGTGGTGAAAAATGGACTAATTTGAATCCTTCTGATCCAGGGGTCACTTTTTTAGATGAATTATGCTTTGCATTAACTGAATTAGGATACTGCGCTGATTTTCCAATGGAAGATTTACTCACTTTAGAGGATGGAAGTTTGGCATTAAATGAGCAGTTTTATCTTCCGGAAAACATCTTAACAACATCTCCGATTACTTTGAAGGATTATCGTAAGTATATCATAGATAAGGTGCGGGTGGTTGAGAATGTGAATATTACTAAAACAATATCAGATGGAAAGGTTGTTTATAAGGCGTTTGTTAAAGTTTCTGCAGATATAATTAATGAAGAGTTGCAGGTGGATGGAGAGACCGTTTTAGTTTACGAGGCGATCTGTAATGATGTGAGAAGTTGTTTGGATAGGTGTAGAAACCTAGCGGTGCATATTGATTTACCAGTGATTTTAGAACGGGAAATGTTTGAAGTTGCTGGGTCAATTAGTTTAAATCATAAAGATGATTTAACGCCATTTTTAAACGGTTTATTAAAAGCTAGTGAAAACTATATTTTCCCTTCTGTTGTTCCTGTTTTGTACCATGAAATTGTTGATTGGGAAAGTAATGTAAACATCATTTTTGATGGACCTTTTCTTGAAAGTGGATGGATTTCTGATGTTTCGCTAGGTGAGAAAAAAGATGT
>CAKZPK010000430.1 GCA_937139035.1 uncultured Crocinitomix sp.
CAGGGTACATGGCATGAATTGTAATGAATTTGTCTTCTGACGTTGTGTAATCCACTTTTACAGAAGCAAATGCTGCAGTTTGGGCACTCAACTGAAATGTTGCGCACAATAAAGTTAATACTAATAGTACTTTTTTCATAGAATAATGAATTTAATTACCTACTCTTTTTTATGGATTTTGGGTTGACTCCAAGCTCATTGATTTAAATGATGAGTTGTAACAAATGTCTAAAAATCAGATTGTAACGGGTGGATGATTTTACAATTAAAGTGAATGATTTCACAATATTATTTGAAAACGGAAAAGAGTGCCACTAAAAGTACTTGATTAACCGTTTAATGAAGCTCGATAAACTGTAGGTGTAGTTTCAAACTTATTTTTAAATGCTTTATTAAATACCTGTATACTGTTAAAACCTGTGTCAATTGAAATTTCCTTAATAGTTAGCTTGTTTTCAATAAGCATTTTGAGTGCTTTTTCTAGGCGAAAGTTTCGAATATAAGAGGCGGTTGAATGATTCGTTAATGCTTTTAATTTATTATTTACACTTGTTCTGTTTAAACCTAGTTCCATACAGAATAGGTTTACTGTAAAGTCTCCGTTTGAATAGTGTTTTTCTAAAACATTTCTGGCTTTATCAATAAAGTCGGCATCAAGTGCAGTACAGTTAATCTCTTTGCTGAATAAAAGTGGGTTTTCACTAAATAATTTATGTAAATGCAGCCGTTGTCTTAATAAGTTATTGATGCGCGCTTTTAGTTCTGCTACGTCAAATGGTTTACCAATATAATCATCAGCATTTTGGTTGAGACCTATGATTCGACTGTCCGTATCATCTCTAGCTGTTAATAGTATTACTGGAATGTGGCTGGTGTTGAAGTTTTCTTTAAGCGACTTTAGCAATTCGAAACCATCTTTAAGTGGCATCATAATATCACTTAATACCAAGTCTGGCTGTAATTGTACTGCCATTTCTTCTCCAATAACACCGTTTTTTGCAAATTCTAATTGAAATTCATTTTTTAGTACTTTGTTAAGCAATTCTTGTATTTCAAGGTTGTCTTCAACAATTAATAGGCGAGGAGAATCTGCAGTTAAAGGCAATGCATCTTTATTTGTAGGTTTAATACGTGATAAAGAGGATGCTACCAAACTATTAGATGGGATATTTTTTATTGGTAATTGAACGCAGAATGAAACCTGATCAGAAATTTTATTGTTTACAGAAATAGTTCCGTTATGCATTTCAACAATTTGTTTGCTCCAAGCTAAACCAATCCCCGCACCAGAATAATTGTTTTCTTCGGCTCGATAAAATCGGTCAAATATATATGGAAGTTTATTTGCATCAATATTTTTTCCAGCATTTGCAACTTCTATCTTCAATACATCTGACAATTCTATATTACAACTAATCCAACCATGATTAATTGAATTTTCAAATGCATTTTTCAAAAGGTTGTTAATCACTATTTTTAGTCTTCCTTCATCTCCAACAAAAAGGTCATTCATTAAACGAGTATTCCAGTCAAAACGCAAATTTTTATCTGAAAATAGGGGGGAGAAATTAAGTTTGATTTGTGATAAAAAAGTAGAGAGATTAAAAGTTGTAATTTGTAGATTTGGTTTATCCAAATCCATTCGAGAAACATCAATCAATTCATCTAACATTTCAAGAAGGTAGTCTGTGTTTTTTAAAATTGAGTCAAAAACAGGTTTATCACTTTGCAAGGCTTGCTCGCTGTAATGTTGAAGAGGAACTCTAATAAGCGTCAATGGTGTTTTGAATTCGTGTGATATATTTGCATATAAATTGTTTTTTATTTCAGCAAGTAGAATCTTTTGTTCAGATTTAATCTGTTCAATTTCCAATTGTTTTTTTACTTCTCTATTTTCTTTCTCTTTCTTTGACCTTAAACGCTTAAAGATGATATAACCTCCTCCTGCAAGTCCAATTAATGCGAAAATTAAGAGAATGATGGAAAGATTTCTGAGAGCTATTTTATTTCCTTGCTGCGCTAATGTTAAATCTGAAATTTTTTGTTTTTGATGCATCCGCTCAATTTCTGATTCCTTTAGTGAAATTTCATGTTCAACTTGAATTTTTTCAATGTTTTCAACACTATTAATTAGCTCAATACTATCTTCAATTTCTTTGTACTTTTTAAAATTAATGAACGCTTGTTTATAGTCCCCTAGTTGCTCATTACATTCAGCTAGGTTGAAGTAAGCTGTTTTATACGGTTCCGAAATTTTAATTACATCTGATTTTTCAATGAAAACTTGAAAAGCTTGTTTGGCGGCAATATAATTTTTGTCTTCTAAATAAAGTTGGCCACTAGAGTAGTCAAATTCTGGTAAGGTTTTTAATAATTGACGATCAAAATTGTCCAACATTTTTTGATATTCTTCTTTGCCTTTTTTCAAATTACCTTCGTCAATATATGAGCTCAGTATCATATTATGAATAATGGCTTTTTGCCTCAAATTTCTGTCTTGATTGTTTTCAATGGATAAATTATAGAATGCTCTAGCTTTATCGTATTCTTTTCTCTTTCTGGCAATTTCTCCAAGTTGCGAATAAATGCCAACTAATGAGTAACTCTTTACATTTTCAATTAAGTTTTCTTCAATCCAGTCAATCGTTTTTAGATATTCTGTTTCTGCTTTTTCATATTTGCCAGTGAGGTAATAAAGGTTACCTAACATTTGGTTGGCATTAATCATCATACGCATGTCATTGATGCTCTCAGAAATTTCTAGCGTTTTTAAAACATGTAAAATACTCGATTCATGCTTTTCAATATTGCCATAGGTAATTGCAATTTGGTAGTGTAAATCGGAGGCAGCAATTTGATTGTTTTGCTGTTCACTTAGTTCTAAGGCTTGAATAAAATATTTGAGTGCTATTTGATAGTTTCCCATAAACCTATGGGTGTGTGCCATTGCATTTAAGGATCTTCTCAATGAGTTCTTACTGTTGAATTCTTCAAGTATTTGAACGGACTGATTAAATATGACTGTACAAGAATCTAGTTGACCTTGTACGGCAAAGTTCTTGCTAATATTTAATAAGCAACTATGAATTAAATATTTGTTTTCCCAACGCTTTGCCTCATTGTAAAAACCTCTAATTTGCTCCGTTTTGTCTCGAGATTGAAAAATGTCACCCAATTGCATGTATTTTATTCTGTTTAGCATAAGTGAGTCTTTTGCTATTTCAGCGTAAAATTTAGCGGAGTCAAGGCAAGTTGCAAAATTTAAATCATTACGCCAAGATTCTTCAGTGTTATGTGAGTTGTACCATGCATGGCTAATAAGATGAGGGTTGTTTAAAGCCTGTGCGTCCTTTAGTAATTGATTGGCCAAGTCTTTTCCTTTATATTTTCCTTCAATCCGAATCAAACAAGTGTTGTATAGCAATCCTGTTTTAATATAATCCTCTTCAAAACCATGGGCTTTAAACCAAATTCCAATTGGTTTTAACATGTTTTTTGCCTCAATTAAAGAACCTGTTTCAGTCAATACCTTAGCGTTGCAATAAATACTTTTGTAAACACCCCAGTCGTAGGCTATACTTTTTGATTTCTCTTTGGCTAATTGACTGTAAAATAGGGCGGAATCTAGATGGAATGCAATATATGTTTCGGCGATATGCAAAATTGCGTTAACTGATTCTTTCCCTTCATACTGTTGATAGGATTGAGTTAAACTATCTAGTTGACTCCTTTTATAATATTGAGAGTGAACAGTGACCGAAATGATTGATGATAAAAGAATTGCTAAGCATTTTGAAGACATGGGTGAATTTTGGAATTAGCTCCGTTGTGTTCATTAATATTGAGTAATGGAGTCGGTTAGAGTAAATGTAATCAATTATAGAATTGTTATATGCGTATTTTATTTTCAAGAATCGAATTTATTTACCAATTTCGCGGAGCATGAAAAAAACGGTAAATTTTCAATTGATCCAAAATAAACTGTCTTTAGCTTTCTTTACATTGATTATGTGTTTGGCATTTATTGTCAATGGGCAATCTTATTTAGAGAAGCGACAAATTTTATTGGACGTAAATCTTCATGATACTGATAAAGTAGAGCAGTGCTACCTTTTAGCGGGTGAATACATTTATAAAGATATTGATAGCGCTACTTATTATGCACAGCTCGGGTTTGAATTGTCTGAGAAAAACCAATATATGGACGGTATTGGTGAAGGGTATGGATGGCTTGGCTTTTTAAGCAGACAACGTGGTAATCTTGCTGCGGCGATTGATTACAATATGAAATGCTTAACGATTATTCAAGAGCAGGGCTATGAAAGTGAGTATCCGAGAATTCTAAATAATTTGGCAACCTTACATTTAGAATTAGAGAATTATGACCAAGCTAAACTTTACTATGAAGAATGCATTCCTTTAAATGAAACCTTGGGCGCCGAGAAAAGTTTAGCGTCTAATTACAACAATCTAGCATTGATTTATAGAACATGGGATGATTTTGATAGCTCTTTCATGTATTATCAAAAAGCAATTCAAATCAGAATTGAAATTGAAGATTCTATAGGTTTAGCAAGTACATACAGTAATTTAGGTACGCTTTATGAAGATCAGCAGGACCTTGATTTAGGATTGACTTATTACGAAAAAAGTCTATTTATTCGCAGGTTATTGAAGGATCAAAAAGGTACTGCTATTTCATTATTTAAGATAGGGAATATCTACTATAAAGAATCGCAATTCAACAAAGCACTAAATAGTACAAATGAATCCTATGAAATTGCTGCAAAGTGGGGTTATAAAGCTCAGGAAAAAGAAGCTTCAGAGGGGTTGTATCGAAGTCACAAAGCAAAAGGAAATAACCAAGCAGCATTGCAATATTATGAAGTTTATACCGCATTAGAAGACAGTTTAAATAGCATTGCCGCACAGAAAAAAGTGATTGAGAGTGAATACCAATTAGCGTACAATAAAAAACACTTGATTGATAGTTTAAGAAACGAACAAGTGTTAGTAGAGAATCAACTATTAGAAAAAGAGAACGCTTTAAAATCAAATTCATTATGGGTGAGGGGACTTTGGTTAACGCTAACTATTTTAATGGTGTTGACTTTGATTATACTATTGGCATTACTTCGAAAAAATGCTAGGTCAAAAGAATTACAATTACGAACAGAGGTTAAATTGAGATTGAGTGAGGTACTTTCCCTCCAAAATAAATTGATAGAGGAGAAAGAGCAAAAGCATTCTCCAATTAAAGGTGTAAATATCATTTTGCAAGAAAAATTAACTGAGCGTGAACAAGAGGTTTTAGACTTTTTAGTGTTGGGATTATCCAATAAGCAAATTGGAGAAAAATTATTCCTCTCAGTGAATACAATTAAATCTCATATTAATAATTTATACCTCAAGTTAGATGTGAATAATCGAACGCAAGCCGCAGTGAAAGGGAGTTTGCTTAAGATTAAGGAGCAACAATAAATCAACCTTCTGGATGAGTAGTGATTAATGGATTTCACCCAGTTGGGTGAGGCCTAATATCTGTGTTACCTGTATGTTTGCTAATAGATTTTGTGAATCGAGTGGCGCCACTTTTTATTGCAAAATCTAAAATCACATTAATCTAAAAAATACAAATGAACACAATTAAAAAAACAGGATTTGGTATCGTTCTTTTATTGCTAATGGGGAATATTAGTTATGGTCAATTAACCTTGAAAAAATTAAAGGATGCGGTAAATGGAACTGAAACATCAACTTCGTCATCATCATCATCATCAAGTACAGCAAATTCAGGTAATACTTCTACTAATTTTGCTAATAAAGGACGAGAGTGGTATGTGAGTAAAACAAATGGGTCTGGTCAATTAGGAACAAAAGAGAAACCAGCACGGGATTTAGGAAACATAATTCACCATTTAAAAGCCAATGATGTTATTTACATTGCGGGCGGAACTTATTTAAGTAAAGGAGGAAGAGGATCTGATGAAATTAATGTGCCTGTAAAAATATACGGAGGATATGATGAATCCTTCACTAAAAGAGATCCGTGGGGAGCAACTAAAACTGTTTTTACAGGAACAAATGAGTATATGAAGTTGACTACTGCGCGTTTATATATTAGAACAGATCAACAAAGAGAAAGCAACGGTCAATTGTCAACAGGATCAGAAATCATTGTTGATGGAATTGTTTTTGATAATGGGCCTAGAAATCGTTACCACCAAGAAAAAGGATTGGCGATTAGAAGACAAGCAAGTCCTAACTCAGGTCATAATCCTAGTCCAGAATCTGGCGGAGTTGTTATTGTTGCAAGCAAATACACTAACGTAACTGTAAAGAATTGTGTGATTATGAATACAGCACCAACTGAAGGAGCATTGTCTGTTCGAATTTTTCATGCTGCAACTGGAATTATACAAAATAACTTCTGTATTAATAATACAGGTTACGGAATTCATATCCGTTCTGGTTATACAGGATCAGATCCTAAACTAGTGCCTAATTTCATTGTAAGTAATAATACCTCATTGTTTAATTGGAAACATGACGCAATTGCAAGTTATGGTGGAAACGCACTCGCTGTAGACAAGTATTTAACGGCAACAATTCAAAACAATGTATTTGGATTTGGGCAGTTAGGCGGAGGTTATAATAAAGGATCTAAAAGCATCATGAATAATAACTTGTTTACCGGAAATTCAAAGTATGACTATAAAGAGATAAATGATATGATGAAGGTAGAGTACATTTTGGATGAATCAACCTATTTAGATCAAAATAGTGAGGGGAATAAAGCTATGTTAATTAAAATTCCAGTTGCTGAAAGATGGGCGGAGATTTATGCTTCGCGTGTTGAAATTACTAGAGAAGAAGTAGATGCATCAGTACATGCAAGTAATTCTGGTGCGAATCAAGTAAGAAGCATGTTGGGGTTAAATTTACAAGCTGGCGGAACAAGTATGGATGCTGAAATTTTCTTGCCAATTATAACAATTGATGAGGCTTTGCCTGCAGGAAAACTTCCTTGGGAAGGGAAAGGTTGTCAACAGCCGTCGTAGTTTTTGATCTATAATCATTTAAAGCATGATTAATGTGGTTTGAAGAGGAACCGCAGGCGGTAGGAGAAAGTCTCCTACCGTTTTTTTTGTTTAATGAATTGTCGTGCTTTTTTAAGCAACTAAGTTTTTGTAAAATCTAATTTGAGTTTTCCATGTTTATATCGTCCAAGATGATAAGTAAAAGGGGATACACCACCAATTTTCCACTCTCCTTTATAAAAGTGAAATTTTAAAAATTCACCAAATAAGTACTCTTTCTCTCTTGTTTTAGCTCTATCAATTCTCTCTATTCTTAATAGGTCGTTATCTTGTGGTAGATATTCGAAATCAAAAATATTTTTCTTATTCAATTCCAAAACAATAAATGCTGGAGTTAGTGCATCAAGTTGCTTGGCGGGTAGTATTGTTAGACCCAACATACCACTACGATTGTTTTCAATGACTCTTTCAAGAATCCAAACATAGTTAGTTTCGTTATCATTTTTTGTTAGGTCCAAATTTTCAGAGCAACTACAGAGCTTTATTGATTCTATTGCTTTACACATATTCTTCCTTTTCTTTTTTAGCCTTTAAATCATTGCGTCTGTTAACAATTCCAATTATATAAGTGATAATTAAGGGAATTGTCAGAATCATTGAAAAGGCGGTTAAAATCATTAAAACAAAATAAGAAGCATCATGCGGAGTTGGATTACGCATGCCGCCCATAATATTGAAAACAACGCGGTGCAGGTTGAGCATTGTTAAAGCAGCAATGATTACGCAAATTGGCATGAGTGTAATGGTGATAATATAGAAAAAAGCCAATTGGGTATATCGTTTCAGGAAAAAGAAGAGTAAACCTAGTCGCCATGCCGCAACAATAGCTAAAAACCAAACGTTAACCGTATTTGCGGTACCAATTGACAAGAACTGCTCTACAGGAATGGCGTAAAAGATAGCCGGTAATGATGTTAAGCCAATAAAGGTTAGCACGGCGGTATAGTTCCAGTTGGCAATTTTGAAAGGCAATACAATTATCCAAATAAAGGCAGCTAATAAAAAAATGTAAATTACTGATCCTAATCCCAAATGCTGTAAAGTACTTGCGCCTGGATCATCCCAATATCTTCCCATCCCAACTAACCATGCTCCTGCAATTGCTAAAATCAGGTGCTTTTGCTCAAATTTTAGCATTTCCTCTCTAGTAATACGAAAGGTGAGGAGTTTAAATAATGCATCAAAGAGTCCCATGAGTATTTCTTTTTCTTTTGTTTAATAAGGTACGTTTAAATTTTTTCTTTCGCTCTGCAACAAGCTCATTGGAGTAAACTTTTTGCATAAGTTGTTCGAATTGCGTTTCCAATTGGTTTACAGTAAAGTTTTTTGGAATAAAGTTGACATCAAATAAGGTGCATTTATCCCAATAATTATCTTTTAGTAAACGATTTTCCTTTTTGAGCTGCTCATATAGGTCTGTTCCAGGAAAAGCTGTTAACAGCGTTATTTGAACTTCAGATAAATTACTATTTACTATAAATTGCTCCGTAGCTGCAAATGTTTCTTCCGTATCTGTGTCGAAACCGAGGATGAAGCATCCATTTACTGAAATTCCGTAGGATTGAATTTTATCTATTGCTTCTTGGTATTGTTCAAATTGCTTGTACTTCCAATTTGCTCTGTCCATCCCGTTTAAAGAGGCTTTGTTTGTGGTTTCAAATCCAATTAATACTTGTGCACAGTTTGATTTTGCCAATAATTCTAATAATTCATCATCATAAGCAATGGAAAGATCTGTTTCAGTAAACCATTTCATTTTGTATTGGCTAAATAGTACTAACAATTCTTTAGACCATTTTTTATCAATAAAAGTGTTGTCATCTGCCAATTCAATAAATGGTCTGTCCCAAATTTCATGAATCTTATTGAGCTCTTTTTCAATTAAGTGAATGGGTTTCTTTTTATACTTACTTATGATTCTTGACGCGGCGCAAAAACTACAATGTAAAGGGCAACCTCTGGTTGTTTGTATGGTTAAGCGGTTGTAATTTGAAATGTCTAACAAATCATAACGTGGAACTTTGCAATGCTTTAAATGAAAGGAGAAATCTGAATTTGCAAGCGAACTATAGTGTGGTTTGAGGTTGCTGTTTTCAAAGCCTGAAAGTAAAGCCTCCCAAATTAATTCACCTTCTCCTTGAATTACAATATCTGCATGATTCTCCGCTTCTTGTGGCATTGCTGTTGTGTGCAGACCTCCAAGGGCAATGGTTATCCCTTTTTTTCTAAATAAATCACAAAGTTTATAGGCTTCATTAATTCGCGCGGTAAGAGAGGATAGTGCAATTAAATCCGGCTCCTCATCTATGATCTCTTGAATGTCAGCTTCTGAATAAATGTCTAACTCTTTATAAATAACCTCCCAATTTGCAGGAGTATGTGCGGCAAGAGTGAGTAATCCTAAACTGGGTAAGCTTGCAATAACTTTGCTGCGTTCTACAAAGCCGGGTAATGTTAGTCCTAAGTCGAGCAAGCGTTTATTATAAACTCTTACGCCGCTCATGGATATTAATATAACTTTGAAGTTCTTTTTCAAAAGTAGTGCAGTAGTGGATTCGTTTCCTTAAATATAATGACTAGGCGTGTTCAAACAAATTTAGCAGATGTTTATTTTATCGCAACCATTGTTTCATTTCAGGAAACTTTGAGCCTTCGCATAATCCCATCCATTCCAAAAGTGGTAAACCTATGTAGGAATTATTGCTGAATTGCTCAATTAGCCATTCTGAATCATTTTTATAACCGTTTGGGTGAAAAAGGAATTCAAGCGGGAGGTTGAGGTGTTTGCTCGCAGCGTACGACCAAATAATAGTGGCTATTTCGTCTCCAACGCTTGGCCAGTCTTCATCCATTTTATCAGTGCCAATTAATGGTCGCAAGGCTTTTTCTGTTACTGCAATGTGACCCGCTTCATGTAATAAGTCTCCCGGATATTTTAACTTGTCAGGGTCAACCAAAATAGCCTTGCCTTTAAGGTCA
>CAKZPK010000431.1 GCA_937139035.1 uncultured Crocinitomix sp.
GATTATCCTTCATACGAAAATACTGTGACAGCAGTAGATGGAACCCACCCTGCATTTATTGGTCCCGTAGTTCCTACTAGTACAACAATGACTGGAACATATTATTCTCACGCACGAATTATCGGAACAGGTTACACGAATGTTTTAATAAATGGTGGAGACGTTGTATTGTGCGAAAAACCTTGGGGTGCAGGAACCGTAATGTGCGGAGGAATGACTACTACAAATTGGCACTCCCCTGCTCCAGATGTTCACAACTTTAGAGCAAACCTTTTTGTCTATTTAGATGAACTTGCATCTACCGAAGCATGCGTTGTCACACAAGATGTAGAGGTATTTGCTTTACCAACTGTAACTGCAACTGCAGACGACATTGAAATTTGTGATGGTGAAACAGTAACTTTAACTGGCGGCGGTGCAGACACTTACACTTGGGATATGGGAGTGACTAACGGTGTACCTTTTACTCCTGCAAGTACCGGAACAATTACATATACAGTAATAGGTACTAATTCAACTACAACATGCCAGAATACTGCAAGTATTGATGTAACAATGCATCCTTTACCAACTATTACCGCTAGTGCTGATGATATTGAAATTTGTTTAGGTGAATCAGTGACCTTTACTGGCGGCGGCGGAGATACTTATACTTGGGATATGGGAGTGACTAATGGTGTACCTTTTACACCGGCAGCAGCAGGAACTGTAACCTATACAGTAACAGGAACAAATACAGGTACAAGCTGTTCCAACACCGCTTCAATCGACGTAACTGTTCATGACAATCCAGTTGTAACAGCAACTGCAACTCCTGATGAAATTTGTTTAGGAGAATCAATAACATTTACTGGAGGAGGAGCAGATGCATATACTTGGGATGGCGGAATAATAAATGGAGTTCCATTTACACCAGTTGCTGCAGGAACTTTTACCTATACAGTAACAGGATCTATTGGCGCAACAGGATGCCAAGACACTGAGATTGTTGAAGTAACAATTCATGACCTACCAGTTGTCACTGCTACTGTTGATGATGATGAAATTTGTGAAGGTGAATCAGTTACGTTTACAGGAGGCGGAGCAGACACTTACACTTGGGACATGGGGGTGACAAACGGTGTACCATTTACTCCTGGAGCACCAGGAACAGTTACCTATACTGTTACGGGAACCAATACATCCACTTCTTGCGAAAACACGGCTTCGGTTGATGTTACCGTACATGCATTACCAATAGTTACAGCATCAGTTGATTTCCCTGAGATTTGTCTAGATGAATCTGTCATATTCACTGGCGGCGGAGCAGATACTTACACATGGGATTTAGGAGTTATTGATGGAGTTCCTTTTACACCTGGTGCAGTAGGAATTGTCACCTATACTGTTACTGGAACTAATGCAGCTACAAGTTGTGAAAACACAGCAACAGTTGATGTTGAAGTATTTGACAATCCTGTAGTTACTGCTACTGCGACTCCTGATGAAATTTGTATTGGCGAAACGATCACCTTTACAGGAAGTGGCGCTGACACTTACGTTTGGGATGGAGGTATTATTGATGGCACACCTTTTACTCCTGTCGCGCCAGGAACATACACCTATACAGTAACGGGAAGCATTGGTGCATCTGGCTGCCAAGATATTGCAACTGTAGACATAACAGTTCATGACCTACCAACAGTTACTGCAACAGTTGATGATGATGAAATTTGCGAAGGCGAATCAGTAACTTTTACTGGAGGTGGAGCAGATTCTTATTCTTGGGATTTAGGTGTTACTGATGGCGTACCTTTCACACCTGCAGGGCCTGGAGCAGTAACTTATACAGTTACTGGAACAAATGCTGCAACAACTTGCGAAAACACAGCAAGTGTTGATGTAACTGTGCACCCTTTGCCAATTGTTACAGCAACAGTTGATTTTACAGAAATATGCCTTGGAGGATCCGTTATTTTTACTGGAGGTGGTTCCGACACTTACACTTGGGACATGGGAGTAACTGATGGCGTTGCTTTTACACCAGCGGCTGAAGGAACAGTTACTTATACTGTTACTGGAACCAATACCGGAACAGGATGTCAAAACACTGCATCCATTGACGTTACTGTTTATGACAACCCAGAGGTAACAGCAACAGCTACTCCAGCAGAAATTTGTATTGGAGAATCAATTACATTTACTGGTGGAGGTGCAGATACTTACGTTTGGGATGGAGGAATCATTGATGGAACTCCATTTACTCCTGCTGCTGCAGGAACATATACCTATAACGTTATTGGAAGCATTGGAGCATCAGGTTGCGAAAACACTGCGTCTATTGATATTACGGTACATGACTTGCCTGTTGTAACTGCTACTGTTGATGATGATGAAATTTGTGAAGGAGAATCTGTCACTTTCACTGGAGGTGGTGCTGATTCTTATACATGGGACATGGGTGTAACCGACGGTGTTCCTTTTACACCTGGAGCACCAGGAACAGTAACATACACTGTGACTGGCACCAATGCAGCTACTACATGTGAAAACACAGCTTCTATTGATGTTACTGTAAACGCATTACCTGCTGTTGTTGCAACCGTGGATTTAACCGAAATTTGTATTGGAGAAAGTGTAATATTCACTGGAACAGGCGCTGATACATACACCTGGGATTGGGGAGTAACTGACGGCATTGCATATACACCGGCCGGAGCAGGAACAGAAACTTATACTGTAACAGGAACAGATGCAATAACAAGTTGTCAAAACACCTCAAGTGTTGATGTTACTGTTTATGACAATCCAATTGTTACTGCCACTGCAACACCTGACGAAATTTGTATTGGAGAGGAAATTACTTTTACAGGCGGCGGAGCAGAAACTTACGTTTGGGATGGAGGAATTACAGATGGTACACCATTTACACCTGGAGCTGCAGGAACATTTACATTTAATGTAATTGGAAGTGTTGGAGCAACGGGATGTATCGATTCTGCCTCAGTTGGCATTACCGTTCATGACCTACCTACTGTTACAGCCAGTGTTTCACCAATGGAAATTTGTTTAGGAGAAACGGCTACATTTAATGGCGGCGGAGCTGACACCTACAGTTGGGACTTAGGCGTAACAGATGGAATTGCTTTTACACCAGATGCACCAGGCACAGTAACCTACACCGTTGTAGGAACAGGAACAGGAGGTTGCACAAATACTGCAACTATCGACTTAATTGTGCATGACTTACCAACAGTGACTGCAACAGCCTCTGCAACTGAAATTTGCTTAGGAGATATGATTACACTTACTGGCGGCGGTGCATCAACTTATATCTGGGATGGTGGACCAACTGACGGAATACCTTTTGAACCAGCTACTGCAGGTACTTTTACATTTACAGTAACAGGAACTACGGCTGAAGGATGCTCTTCCTCTGCAAGTATTGAAATAGAAGTTGTAGAATGCGAGGAAGTACTAGCAGATTTTACTTTTGACAACAATCTTTGTGTTGGAGATTGCATCACATTAACAGATGCAAGCCTTGGAACAATCATAAGCTGGGATTGGGACTTTGGAGGTGCTGTAGACCCTACTACTTCAACGGAACAAAATCCGTTCGTTTGTTTTAATACCCCAGGTGAATTTAACATCCAATTAACTGTTGAGAATCTAAATGGAACAGCTTCTTCTGTCAGTAATGCAATTACAGTTAATGATTTTCCTGATCTTACAGTACAACTTGACACCATTATAGAACTTGGTGGAACAGCCAACTTAATTGGTAGCAGTACATCAAGCGGAGTTTATTATTGGACACCTGAAAATGACGTTTATTGTCCAGCATGTCCTATTACTACAGCGCAACCTGAAGATAGTACAACATTTCACTTACTGTTTATTGACCAAAATGGTTGTTCTGCAGAAGGAGACGTACTTGTTTTAGTCAACTTTGTTGAAGGTATTGGAGTACCAACTGCTTTTTCTCCTAATGGTGATGGAAGTAATGATGTTTTATTTGTAAAAGGATACAGCATTGAAAAAATGGATTTTTCAATCTATAATAGATATGGAGAATTGGTATTTAAAAGTACAGATCAAAACATTGGTTGGGATGGAACCTTTAAAAATAGAGATGAAAACCCTGGTGTATTTACATGGATACTTCATTATAATCTGACAACTGGAAAATCTGGAATGCTAAAAGGAAACACTTCATTGATCCGCTAAACACTTGGTCCATTCACCCTATTTATCATAGTTAGTCTACTAACGGGGAAGAGTAATGTCAAAAAATTAGAAGGTTTCAATCTATAAAATATAAAAATAGTCTATCTTGTTCGTTGATATTGAGCAACCAATCGAACTTAAGTTCGTCATTAATATGTACCAACTTTAAAATCCCTTCTATGAAAATTGCTTATTTGAAATGCAAAGCATTTTTAATAATCCTAATCGCGTTTAGCTATAACCAACAAGGTATTGCGCAATGCGAAATCATTGGACTTGATCCAACCTACTGTATTTCAGACGACCCTGATCTTTTAACAGGTGAACCTGGAGGGGGAACATTTAGTGGTCCTGGAATGACAGGAGCAACATTTGATCCTGCAGCTGCAGGTGTGGGTGTGCATACTATTACCTATACACTTCCGGCAGCTGAAGACAAGTATTATATTAAATCTAGCATTGGTAACCCATGGGGAAGCACCTCAAATCAAGGAGCAATGGATGATGCCTTTGGTGCAATGGGATGGACACAAGAATCATTTGAAGGTGCAGATCCTGCAACTGTATTTTCTCCTACTACATCATTCGTTTTTTTAGAAGGTAGTGATGCACACGCCAATGAATTAAATGCATTTCTAGTTACCAACCTCGGATTAATAGAATCTTGGGGAGACGAAGGAGGTTGTATTTTAATTAATGCTGCACCAAATGAAGGTTCCAATATCAACTTTGGTTTTGGAGGAACAACATTAATTTATCCTTCTTTCGAAAACAATGTTTTTGGAGTTGATCCTGCACATCCCGCATTTGTTGGACCTATGTTACCTACTACAACTTCAATGACAGGACCTTATTATTCTCATGGTAGAATTACAGGAATTGGTTTAACCAATGTATTAATTAATGGTTCAGATATCGTATTAGCTGAAAAACCTTGGGGAGACGGAACAGTTATGTTTGGAGGAATGACGACTTCAAATTGGCACTCCCCTGCTCCACAAGGAAATAATTACCGCGCGAATCTATTGACCTATTTAAATAATTTAGCTGTTGCCGTTGGATGCGAAGTAACTCAAGATGTAGAAGTATTTGACTTGCCAGATGTAGTTGCAGATGTTGATTTTGATGAAATTTGCGAAGGTGAAGAAGTTATATTAACTGGAACTGGAGCAGATGACTATGTTTGGGATTTAGGTGTTGTTGATGGTGATCCATTTACCCCTATTGATCTTGGCACAACAACTTATACTGTAACTGGAACTGATGCAATTACCGGTTGTCAAAATACGGCAACAATAGACGTTACTTTACACGAGCTACCAACTGTTTTAGCTTCAGTAGATTTTGATGAGATTTGTATTGGTGAGTCTGTAATTTTCACTGGCGCTGGAGCTGATGATTTTGTTTGGGATGTTGTTGGTGTTACTGATGGTGCTCCATTTGAACCTATTACTACAGGAACTGTAACTTATACTGTTACAGGAACAAACATTGCTACAGGTTGCGAAAATACGGCATCAGTAGATGTAACTGTTTATGACCTACCTCCTGTTGCTGCAACCGCTACTGAAATTGAATTGTGTTTAGGAGAATCCGTTACATTCAATGGTGAAGGAGCTGATGATTATGTGTGGGATGTTCCTGGCGTTGATGACGGAGTTGCATATACTCCAGCCGCAGCAGGAACAGTCACTTATACCGTTACTGGAACCATAGGAGCTACAGGATGCGAAAATACTGCAAGTATTGATGTAACTGTTCATGATTTACCAACAGTAACTGCAGCTGTTGCTCCAGATGAAATTTGCGAAGGAGAAACTATAACATTAACTGGAGGCGGTGCTGACACATATGTGTGGGACGTTCCTGGTGTTACAGATGGCGTTGCATTTACTCCTGTTGGTGCAGGCACTATTGATGCAACTGTTGTTGGTACCAATGGTACTACAGGTTGTGAAAACACAGCTACAGTTTCTTATACTGTTAATCCTATTCCAGAAGTTGCTGCCTCTGCTACAACCGAAGAAGTTTGTTTAGGAGAATCTGTAATATTAACAGGGTCTGGTGCAGATTCTTATTCATGGTCTCCATTAATTACCAATGGAGTTCCTTTTACTCCCGGTGAATTAGGAACAACAACATATACTGTAACAGGAACAACTGGTGCAGGATGCTCTTCTACTGCAACAATTACAATTACTGTAATAGACTGTGAACCTGTAATTGCGAATTTTGAATTTGATAATAATATATGTTTAGGTGATTGTATCACTATTACAGATATTAGTGATGGCCCTGTTGCTTCATGGGAATGGGATTTTGGTGGAGCTGCGGATCCTGGAACTTCAACAGAACAAAACCCAGATGTTTGTTTTAATACATTAGGTGAATTTATTGTTCAACTGACAGTTACAAATGCAACTGGAGCTACTTCTTCTATAAGTAACTCAATAACTGTAAACGATAATCCAACAATTGAAGCCGCACAAGATACCATAATTGAAATTGGTCAATCTGCTCCGCTAATTGCGAATACGGCATCTTCTGGCGCGTACATTTGGTCGCCAGACGATCATTTAGATTGTATTGACTGCCCTATTACTTCTGCCAGTCCAAGAGAAAGTGTAACATATACCGTTAATTTCATTGATGAAAATGGCTGTACAGCATGGGATACCGTAATGGTACTTGTCAATTTTGTTCAAGGCGTTGGTGTTCCAACAGCATTTACTCCAAATGGAGATGGTAATAATGACGTTTTATATGTTAAAGGTTATGGAATTGAAGGAATGAGTTTCACTATTTACAATAGATTTGGTGAAGTAGTATTCCATTCTTCCGATCAAAATATTGGATGGGATGGCACCTTTAAAAATAGAGACGAAAACCCTGGCGTATTTACATGGGTCCTTCAATACACCTTGAATGATAATAAATACGGACAGCTCAAAGGAAACACAACCTTAATAAGATAAGTTTAAAATCCTGCTGAATAAGCAGGATTTTTTTATTTAATAACCCAACAATGAATTTCACTAAAATATTACTCCCTGCCCTTTTACTCACAGTTTTAGGAACGATAAATATCAACGCACTATCTCAATGTGAAATCACTAGTGCCGATAGCTATTTATTGACAGATGATCCTGTAACATTAACTGCAACTCCTGAAGGAGGATTTTTTGCAGGTCCAGGAATTACTGGAGATGTATTTGATCCAGCTACTGCTGGAGAAGGAGTTCACACTATCGCTTATGTTGTTCCTGAAAGCGGAACTGGAGACATTTACTACATGCAATCAAGTATGGGAGATCCTTGGGGAACACCAACAAACCAAGAACTAATGAACATTGCTTTTGGTCCTAGTTCATGGAACTTAGCCCATTACGAAACCGTAGATCCAGCTACCATGTTCACAGCAGAGACAGGTTTTGTTCATATGGATGGCGGTAGTTTTCAAGCAAGCGAATTGGCTGATTTTCTAAGTGCAAATCTCGAATTAATTGAGAATTGGGTATTTGAAGGAGGGCGCCTATTTATTAACTCTGCCCCTAACGAAGGTGGAGACATTAACTTTGGCTTTGATGGAACTCTATTAAATTACGAACCACCAGGAGAAGGAACCCATGCCACTAATGCTGAAATTTCAGACCTCGAACATCCTTCTGTTTTTGGACCCAACCTCCCTATCTCAATTGACATGGCTGGAACCTATTACAGTCATGCAATCTTAACAGGATCAGATTTAAAGGAAATTGCTGTAAATGCAGATTCTCCAGACAAAGTTATACTTGCAGAAAAAAACTGGGGTGCTGGCCGTGTAATGTTTGGAAGCTTAGTATCTCACAACTTTCAAACTCCCGCAGTACAAGTAAAAAATTGGAGAGCAAACCTTCTTTTTGGTTTATACAATGATTATTGTATCAAAGAAATCACAGTTGGAGGTTATGCTAATATCGATACGCAAGAATTGAAAAATGTCATGTACCCTAATCCTGCAACGCTCGAGGTTAAATTTCAATTGGCTCCTGACACATCCATTGAAATATTCTCCATTACTGGTCAACAACTATTAGCTCCAACCCTAAACTTAAAATCCTTTGATGTTTCTTCTATAGAATCAGGAATATACCTTGTTGTCTTCACCCATGAAAAGTCTAGAACAACTCAACGACTTGTTGTCAGATGAAAAAATTCAAAAAAAACGTCACATTTCAATCAAATAAACTCTTAGTTGCCTCAATTAGCAACCAATTTAAGTTTTACACGTATTATAGTTGAGCATCATATATCTATACTGTTCAAATAATTACGTATTTGCAACGTTTTATATATGATTTAGCCCATTTTAATAGACGTAAATACAAAATTTAGGTACTCAATACAATTTTCTTTACCTTCGGTGAACTGTATTGATTACACAACTGACAACAGAATAAAAACTATTATGAACAAATTGAAACCCCTTTGGCAAAGCGCCTTGCTAATTATTGCGGTATTAGGGATACACACAACCTCAACGGCACAATGTGATTTCACAGGATTAGATGAAACATATTGTGAAGGAGATGATCCTTCTACATTAATTGGAGATCCTGTTGGTGGTATATATAGTGGACCCGGAATCGTTGGAGATACTTTTGATCCTGCTTTAGCCGGACCTGGTGTTCATACTATTACATATGAAATGGCTGGTGGAGGAACTGGTGACAAATTCTATTTAAAAGCTGCAGCTGGCGAACCATGGGGAGGACCAGCTAATCCAAACTCAATGGATTTAGCATTTGGTGCTGGTCTTTGGACAATTGGAAACTATGAAACTGTAGATCCTGCTGTTGTTTTTGCCCCTACTACTGGGTTTGTTTTTATGGACGGTGGTTCAATGCACGCTTCTGAACTACAAGCCTTTTTAGGAACTAACCTTCCTGATATTGAAGCTTGGGTTGCTGCTGGTGGACGATTACTTTTAAATTCTGCACCAAACGAAGGTGGAGATATTGATTTTGGTTTTGACGGTACAACAATGGAATATGGCGGTGGAACAACTTATGCATCATCTGTAACAGTTATCGACCCTGCCCATCCTGCTATGTTAGGACCAGAATTACCAACTGCAGTTGGAATGACAGGAACATATTATGGTCACGGATTAATTACAGGAACTGGTTATACAAATCTAATTTTTGGTGATGGAGATGCATCAAGAATTGTACTTGCTGAAAAATGTTGGGGTTCTGGCCGTGTAATGATGGGCGGTATGACTACCGATAATTTCCACGATCCTGATCCTGCCGCACAAAATTGGCGAGCAAATTTATATAGCTATATGTACAATAATGCTTGTGGTGGTGGTTGCACAGTTACTAAAGATGTAGAAGTGTTTGCTGACCCAGAAGTAGGTTTAACTGTTGCTCCAGAAGTTATTTGTGAAGGAGAGGAAGTTATTTTTACCGCTACTGGAGCAGATACTTATGTATTTGACCCACTTGGACCAACTAGTGGAACAGCTTATGTAGTTCCAACTGTAGGAACAACAACTTATACGGTTACAGGTACTCATACAGTATCAGGTTGTACTAACACAGCAAGCGTTGATGTTATTGTAAATCCTTTGCCAGATGTTACGGCTTCGTCTGATGATGAAGAAGTTTGTTTTGGAGATGCAATGACACTTACTGGTGGAGGTGCGGCAACTTATATATGGGACCATGGTGCGGTTGACGGTGTACCTTTCACTCCTGGACCAATTGGAACAACAGTTTATACTGTAACAGGAACAAGTGCTGAAGGATGTGTATCAACTGCAACTATTTCAATTGACATTATAGATTGCGAACCTGTTTATGCAGGGTTCATGTTTGACGACAATATTTGTG
>CAKZPK010000432.1 GCA_937139035.1 uncultured Crocinitomix sp.
TGTTCTTCTAAAACGGTTCGTGCAAATAGGTCTTTTAAAGCCAAACGAACGTTGAAACTTTTGTGATATTCAGAAATTAAGCGCATGGCCTTCAAACTATCCCCTCCCAATTCGAAGAAATCATCTTTAAGTCCAACTTGATCTCGCTCTAGCAAGTTAATCCAAATTTCAGCAAGAGTGATTTCAAGTTCCGTATTTGGAGCAATATATTCAACTCCACTTGCTAACTCAATTCCTTTGATTTGTTTTAAGGCTTTCTTATCAACCTTACCATTTACTGTAACGGGTATTTTATCTAATTGGATGTATTGCGCCGGCAACATATAATCCGGCATACTTTTTTGCAATTCATTTCTTAGTCCAACAATATTTTGACTGTCTGACATCACCAAAAATGCCACTAATTCTTTGCCCGCACGTTCCCCTTTTGTTAATACAACCGCATCCTCAATTCCATCAATTTTTAATAGGTTATGTTCAATTTCACCTAATTCAATACGATATCCTCGAATTTTTACCTGATGATCTTGTCTTCCTCTGAATTCTAAGTTTCCATCTCCATAAAATCGAGCACGATCTCCTGTTTTATAAATACGCCCACCATCAATAAACGGACTTGGAATAAACTTACTTGCCGTCAATTCCAAAGCATTTTTATATTCCTTCGCTAAGACTTTTCCGCCGATATAAAGATCTCCCTCTACTCCAATTGGACACGGATTTAAATTGGTGTCTAAAACATAATAACAAGCATTCCAAATCGGTTTTCCATACGGAATACTCAACCAGTTCGCATCAATTTCACCAATTGGATAATGATTTGACCAAATCACTGCTTCTGTTGCTCCTCCCAACCCGATTACTTCAATATTATTAAAACATGACTTTAATTCATCTGTAATTGGAAGCGGAATCCAATCTCCACTCATAAAGACGAGTCTTAACTTGCCAACTCTACCTGTACTATTCTGTTCAAGAATAGTAGGCATGATCTGACTCAAAGCCCCAGGTGCAGAATCCCAAAAGGTAATTTCCTCATCATAAATAATATCTACTAATCGATCAATATTTTTTATTTCTTCATGACTAGCAACTCTTAAAGTTCCCCCGGCGTGTATGGTCCCAAAAATGTCATAAACAGACAAATCAAAACTAATACTGGCAACCATCAATAATTTATCTGCAGATGAAACCTGATACGTATCATTCACCCATTCTACCAGATTAATAACGGGTTTATGTTCAACAACTACTCCTTTAGGAACTCCTGTTGAGCCTGAGGTAAATATTATGTATGCCTCATCCATTGAATCAATTGGCACATTCAAGTTTGCATTCGAGTTTTCCTTGATCTCTGCTGATGATATAATATTTTCAGAATAATTACCCTTTTCAACCGTATCTCCCAAACAAATTATTTTACGAATACCATTTAATCCTTCAACTGTTTTCAAGGTCTCCTCTAAATGTTCAACATCAGTTATTATAACTGGAGTACTCAAGTCATCTAAAATTTTAGACTTTCTATTTTGTGGAACAGATGGTTCGAACGGCACATAAACCGCTCCTGATTTGAGAATACCAATAGTAGCAGCAATTAGCTCTGTTGAACGAGACATGTGTAAACCAATATAGTCTCCAGATTCAACACCATGTTTCAATAATTCTACGCCAATTTGATTCGCATAGGCATTCAAGCTCTTATAATCCAACGATTTTTCTTGATCAATAACAGCAATACTATCAGGAGATTTATTTACCCGATCCTCTAAGAGGTCAACCAATGTTTTCTCTGAAGCGTATTTATGTTTCGTATCATTAAATCCAAAAACTAACTGCTCATGCTCTGGTGGTAATAGATAATCTAATTTTGCAACGGAAACCTCAGGAGTGTCCAGTGCATTTTTTATAATTGATTTAAAATGACCAATAAATTGGGTGATTAATTCCTTTTCATAAACATCTGTATTGAACTTAACAATGAAACGAACGTAGTCTCCAACCTCCTCAAAAACGAAGTTTAAATCAAATTTATCTAAGCCTGTTCCAAGATCTCGAATGTTCTCAACCTGCTCTGTACTCAACTCCATTACAGACTCATTATCTGTCATGTTTTGTAATACAACCATGGCGTCAAAAACAGGATTTCTTCCTGTGTCTCGCTTCAACCGCAGTTCCTCAACCAATTGATCAAAAGGATAATATTGATGTTCGAAAGCTGTTAATGTAGCTTGCTTTACCTGATTGAATAGTTGATTAAAGCTATCTTCAAAATTTAGATTATTACGCAATGCCAATACATTAATGTAGCAACCTATTTGCTCTACCAAATCATTATGCTCACGTCCAGCAACTGGTGTACCCAAAATGAAATCAGTTTCTCCTGTGTATTTATTAAAAAGAACATTTAGAGAGGTCATTAATCCCATAAAAAGAGAACCTCCATTCGCTTGACAATAATTTTTTAACCTTGCAGTATCCGATTTTGAAATAAACGTTTCTAAGGTACGACCATTATGTGTTTTTAATAATGGTCTTTTTAAATTTGACGGCAAATTCAATACTGGAAGCTCTCCTGAAAGCAGCTCTTTCCAATAATCTGAATGCTGCTGGTACGAATCTAATTGCAGTTGGCTCAATTGCCATGCAGCAAAATCTTTATATTGAATATTTAAAGGCGTTAAATTTGGTGCAGAACCAAGGGCTATTGCTTCATAACACTCCATCATATCCTTATTCAAGACATTCATGGACCATCCATCACTAATAATGTGATGCATGTTATAATAAATGACTGTTTCCTGCGGTAATTGAAATAATATCACCCGAAATAGTGGTCCGTTTTCTAAGTCAAAGAATTTATTGAAATCTTCCTCAACCGTCGCTTTAAGGACATCATTTGGTTTATCTTCATTAGAAAGGTCTATGAAACTTGGCGCAAATTCAAACGACTCCAATTCAATAACATATTGTTTGATATCTCCATTATCATTGCGTCTAAAAACAGTTCTAAGAATCTCATGTCTATCAATAATCGCTTCAATTGCTTTTGTCAGAATATTAAAATCATATTCTCCTGCCAGTCGTATGGTTGATGGTAAGTTGTAAGCCGCACTTGCTTCGTCAAATTGGCTAAGTACCCACAACCTTCTTTGCGCGGAAGACAATACATATCCATCTGAAACTGGAAGGACAGGAATACTTTCTTGAAGCATTTGCTCTTCCTCCCCCTGTTGATTATCCGACAGGTAAGCGATTAAATCCTCTTTATTTTCACGAATTAACTGAATAAGGTCTTCGGGCAATACCTCGTTATCCGTGTATAATTTTAGCTGTCCTTCAACAACATCTAAAATAATTCCCGCTTCACTAATTTTATTTAAAAGCGTAATCATATACTTATTTCTTTTAATTCTTTTTTATTCTCTCTTCCTACTTTTTGTTTTTGCAAAAAGTCTATTTGAATGGCTGTTTCTCGAATTGTTGGATTCAAGAAAATATTTTTGATATTGATCTGTACGCCCATTTCAATGTTAATAGCCGATAAAATTCTTGTAGCTGTTAAACTATGTCCTCCTAAATCGAAAAAATTATCATTTACACCAATTTTTTCCTTCTTCAGGACAGTCTGCCATAGGACAGCTAGGTCTTCTTCTATCTTATTTGCTGGAGCTACATATTCAGCTTCATTACTCAATTCTTCTCCAATGGTTGGATCCAATGCTTTTTTATCCACCTTACCGTTGGATGTCATTGGAAATTGCGTGATTACAATAAAGCGAGATGGAATCATATAATCAGGAAGTTGCAATGCTAACTCGGCGCGGAACGTTCCCATGATCAACTCATCATTTAAGGTTAAATAAGCAACCAACTCATGTTCTCCTAAAGTCAATTCACTCACTAAAACCACCGCCTTTTCAACCTGTGCATTTTGCATTAATGCAGTCTCAACTTCACCCAATTCAATTCTGAATCCTCTAATTTTTACTTGATTGTCGATTCGTCCTAAGTACTCAATGTTTCCATCAGGAAGCCATCTTGCCAAATCGCCTGTTTTATAGATACGTTCTTCCGCTTTTTGAAGTGTTTGTATTACAAATTTGCTTGCGTTTAGTTCAGCTCTATTTCAGTATCCTTTCGCTTATCCTTCACCTGCAGTTACTAATTCTCCAGAGCCTCCCATTGGGCACATTTTGCCGTTGTTATCTAAGATGTGAGTTTTTGTCTTTGCGATTGGT
>CAKZPK010000433.1 GCA_937139035.1 uncultured Crocinitomix sp.
AAAATTGTAGCCAATAATTCTTCCGAAATTACTCGTGTCGGGTCGCATTTTTTGGTTGCATATCTTGTGTTTAGTGCTTCTAAAATTTGCTTTTCCATGCCTGCTTTTTTGCTTTTGTTGCGTAATAATGCACAAATATATGGTGTCTGTCAAGAAATCACCCAATTTTATAACTTGAATAAGTTTCGAAAAATGGATTTTAGTCATTCTATTTTTTGAGCTCCATTACAGGGTGTAGAAAGAAAATTGAGATTATTTATATTTTTACTGTTATGATCGCTATCACCTATGCAGATTTAACTTATATTTGTTCGTTATCAAAATTAAAAGATTAGAATGACGGATTTGGTAAGATATTCAGATAAAGACCTTAATGAATTCAAAGAATTGATTGAAGCAAAATTGGTTGAGGCGCAAATGGATTTGGATTTATTGCGTGGTCAGTTGGATCATAGTGATGATCATGGGACAGACGATACAGGTAGATCGTTTAACATGATGGAAGATGGTTCTGAAACAATGTCCAGAGAAGAAATGGCGCAATTAGCTGTTAGACAGGAAAAGTTTATCCAAAATCTAAAAAACGCGTTGATTCGAATTAAGAATAAAACATACGGAATTTGCCGTGTAACAGGTAAATTAATTCAAAAACAACGTCTAATGTTAGTGCCGCATGCGACATTAAGTATTGAAGCGAAAAGAGCCCAAGGCTAAGAAAAGGGTTTGGGTAAAAAAGTTGTCATCTTAATTGGAGTTATCTTACTCCTAGATCAAATCATTAAAATTTGGGTTAAAAACACAATGGAGCCAAATGGCACAATAGGTGTTGTTGACGGCTTTTTCCAATTGTATTATGTTGAAAATAAAGGCATGGCCTTTGGCGCTACACTTGGTGCTGGTGCATGGCCAAAATATGCCTTATCCTTATTCCGTTTAGCTGCCATTATTGGTATTGGATGGTATATCCGTAAATTGATTCTTGAAAACACATCCCCTAAAGGGTTGATTATTGCAGTAGGTTTAGTGTTTGCTGGTGCTACTGGAAATTTAATTGATGGTTTATGTTATGACCTTTTTTGGGAGGTTGAAGCAATTCCGTGGAATTACGCTGTAGATTCTGCTGGAGAAGTTATTTATGACCCTCACAACGGAGGTTTTGAATTGAGACCGCACGGTTTTTTATTAGGTAGTGTAGTTGACATGTTTCAGTTTACTTCGGTTTGGCCTACGTGGATACCAGTTATTGATTTAACCTTGCCTGACTGGTTGGGTGGAGCAAATATTCTGGATATTCGACCTGGGAAAGAAATTTTTGGTGCAATTTGGAATTTAGCTGACCTTTCAATTTCAATAGGTGTAGGATTAATTATTTTCCGTTATCGCAAGTTTTTCCGTAAGCCCGTAACGAAAAAAAATAGTGACAATTCTGCTATGCCTCCTCCAACAGAGGAGGAAGAACCGCAACCTGCGGCCGAGTAAATTAACTAATCAAATTTTCTAATAAATTGATTATTGCTTCTTGCGTAGGTGCTTCAAGTACATTCACTTTGTAGCTTTTATTGTGCGCAAGAATAGCCTTTTCCGTTGTGTTACCCATAGCTATTATGTGTGTACCGGCGTCTATACTATTTGATTGTATATAACTTTGGAAATTCGAGGGACTGGTAAACAAAATGGCATCAAATGGTTCATTGAGTGAATGAAATTGATCTACCGTTTTGTAAGTTGTACTTTCCTTTATTCGTTTAGCATCAATTTGATCAATGACACTGCGTTTTGAGCGATCGCCGAGCGGAAAAAAAACGGTTGAATGAGGAGGAATGAATGCGTTAAATTTTTGACCAATAGCTGCAGGACTGTCAATAGATTCGCCAATGAAATGAACTTGAAATCCGGCTTTTATTAAAATTTCAGCTGTTCCTTTACCAATGGATGCAATTCTTTCAGCTACTACAAAATAATGACGTATGTAGTTTTGAGCTCCTTTAGGCGAGCTAAAAAATATCCAGTCTGTTGAATGAATTTCTGCGTCAAGTACTGCCTCAACTTTAATAAAGGGCAATTGTTTTAACTTAATTTGGTGTTTAGCACACCATTGCTCGAGTTTTATGAACGAACCTGGTTCTCTTGTGACAAGTAACGACTTAATCGTTGACACGTTTTAAGTCATCAATAATTTTTTCTGCTAACCCATCTAAGGTTTTGGTGTCATAAACCGTTATTGCCGCCGTTGAATCTTGGCTAGTGGCATAACTGACATGAACATTCCAGTTTTCGTTGGTCTGCTCAGCAAAAACCCCTAAGGGCAATTGACAGCCTCCAGCCAACAAACGGAGTACGTTTCGTTCTACTCCAATAGCTGCTGCAACATCTGGATGGTTTAGTTGCTCCATTACTGTTTTAAGATCCGCATCATTTTTTCTGATTTGCAAACCTAATACACCTTGAGCGGGTGCTGGTACAAATGCATGAGGGTCCAACTCTATACAATGTAAGTCAGATAAATCCAATTCAAGTCGTTTAATTCCTGCTGTTGCCAAAATAATGGCATCATAATCACCTGCGCGTAATTTATTAATACGAGTAGGTACATTACCACGCAAATCTTTTAATTCAACATCTGGTCGCAAACGTTTCATTTGTGATTTTCTTCTTGCAGAAGAAGTTCCGACAATTGGATTCTCTTTCAATTCTAAAACCGCATCAGCTTGAACAGCAGATTTTAAAATTAAAAGTTGGTCTGTAGGATTCTCACGGTACGATACAGCTCCAATCATCAATCCTTTTGGTTGACTTGTTTCTAAATCTTTATGTGAGTGCACGGCCAAATCAATTTCATTATTGAGTAATGCATCCTCAATTTCCTTTGTGAAAAATCCTTTACCTTCAATTTTATCAAAGCTCAAATTCTGAATTTTGTCTCCTTTGGTCACAATGATTTTGATCAAGACATTATGCCCTAATTTTTCTAGCGCATCCTTGACAAAATTTGCTTGCCATAGTGCTAAATCACTTCCTCTTGATCCAATTGTAATGTCCATTAATTTTATTTTTTCGTCAACATGTTTTTTGCCATAATCATAGGAACGCTGACGTACTTTTTTTCCATATAATTAAGGACTTTATCCAATATCTCTTTTGATTTTTCATCCAACTCGTTAATCTCTTTAGAAAACACCTCGTTAATAGCGGTGTATTTAATTTTCTTAACGTGATCAGGAATGGCGCGCATTTTTATTTCAATTTGGCGCATTTCAAAAATGGTCTTGAATTCTTCTAATGCTTCAAATATAATTTGGCGCACTTTTAACAATTCTTTTCGGCGCTCAAGTAAGTTCTTTTCAGATGTTTTTTTCAGTGTTTCCACAGAAATATAATTGACTGAAAAAGCGTTGTATATGCTTTGCTCAACATCATTAGGTATCGCTAAATCAATGATGTGCTTTAGTTTTGAATCAGGTAAAATGGCATTGTAAATTTCTTTGGTTAGTACAGGGCCTGATGCTCCAGTACATGTTACAATTACGTCAAACCCATTTTTATAAGCCGCCAATTCTTTTAATGCTTTTCCTTCGCAACCATATGTAGCTGCTAATTTCTTAGCATTTTCTAATGTCCTATTAAATACCACAAAGTTGCGGTAACCATCTTCTTCAAAAAACTTGCACATGTTTTGGTTGGTAATTCCCGAACCTATAATTAATATACGTGCGTTTAAAGGAATAGTCTTTTTCATTAACTCACGATAAGCCAATGAAACTACAGATACTGATTTTTCTGAGATGGAAGTGTCGGTATATACTTTTTTAGCTGTTTCAATTGTATGGCGAATTATTACTCTTAATGTGTCTCCTGATAAAGACTCTTTATGAGCAAAGTCATATGCGTTCCGAACTTGAGCAATGATTTCTCGCTCACCCAAAACCATTGAATCTAATGAAGATGCTACCTCGATTAAATGGTTCACAGCATTGATTCCGTTCCAGGTTCTTGCTTTTTTCGCAATTGATTCAATTGTACTTTCATCCCACTCTGCATTGAAATGTTGTACAAATGTGCTTACAAACCCCTTAGGTAGCTCTGTTGAAGTCACAAAAAGAAACTCAACGCGGTTACACGTGGACAGGTACATGATCTCAGAAAGGTGCAAGGCCTTCTTTAAAGCGTTCATTTTGGTAGTTATCTCATCTGTTTCAAGATGAAATTGACCGAGTTTCTTTAAGCCAATGCCTGCATGTGTAAATGCTATAATATTGAATCTTTCCAACTTCCTTTTTTAGAGGGACAAAAATCTACATTTTGATAGCCTACTTTGTCACGAAAATGTCATGAATTTGAATTACTGATAAATGTCATGGTTTTGATTAATCACAATAGCGTACATTCTTTTCATTTCTAAAATATCAATATCCGTTAAATAAATAAACATGTTTATTGAGTACACAAAACCACCATTAAACGTGTTTTTTACCGTTTATCCATCATATTTAGCTTAGATTGATAAAGAATTAAGTAGCAAACAACCCTTTTTTATATATGTCTAACAAAGTCTCAAATCATTTATTTGAACTAATTAAGAGTTTGAATAAATCTGAAAAACGTTATTTTAAATTGTTTTCTTCTCGCCATACAATTGGTGAAGAAAATGGATATTTAAAACTATTTGACTTTATTGATCGAATGGATACTTATCAAGAGGATCTAATCTTCATGCACTTTAAAGGGCAGGCATTACTAAATAAGTTTTCAATTACTAAGGCGCGTTTGTATAGTAATATATTAAGAAGCCTAGATTCTTTTAACGCCAATACATCTCATGATGCCCAATTGTTTCGGTCCATTCATTGTGCAGACATTTTATATAATAAAGGACTTTATAAGCAATGTGAAAAATTGCTAAAGAGTGCTGAAAAGCAAGCGAAAAAATACGAGCGGTTTAATATTCTATTAGAAATCAAGCAAAAGCAAAAAAAGCTAATTGAAAACGAACTGTATACGGAAATAAAAGCCGCACAAATTACAAAGATGTTTGAGGAGGAAAAGGCCTTGATTGATGAAATTAAAATCTATCATCAATTGTGGAATGTTAAAAGTTTGCTTTTTCAAGAGATTAACCTCAACGGAAATGTTCGTAACGAGAAGGATACATTGAAATTAAAAGAATTGGTGGATAGAATAGCCAATATTAATGTAAAAGGTTATTCAACAAAAATTAACTATCTCTACAATCATATTCACGGGGCGTATTATTTTTCGGTGAATGATTTGGAGTGCTCTTATCATCATTTGCAAGCAAATGTTCGCTTATTAGAGGATGATTCGACAACGTTTAAAAACCGTCCGAATCTTTACTTTTCTGTTTTAACAAACATCATTTATATTTCTACCCGATTAAAGAAATATGAGGAGGCTGGTGAATACTTGTCTAAATTAAAACAACTGTCTACAGCAGGGAAAAGTCAAAAAACATTGGATTTGGATATAAAATATTTCTCAAGTTCATGTAGTTTAGAGCTTTTCCTGTTGATTGAAAAAGGCGATTATCACAAAGCCGAGGAACTTGTTCCACAAATTGAAGAAGCTTACCGTTTGTATGGAGACCATATTAATAGTTTACGAAAGGCTTATATAGATTTTAAAGTAGGTATTATTTATTTATCAATCGGTGAATATTCTAAGGCGTTAAATTGGATAAATAAAGTATTGAATGAGAGTAAAATTGATCAAAAACAAGATATTTTTTGCTTTGCTCAACTCATTAATTTGATCTTGCATTTTGAATTGGATAACAGTCGCTTTTTGCCTTATGCAATTAACTCAACTAAAAGATATTTGAAGAATAAAAAACGCATTTATGCTTTTGAAGAACTATTCTTGAAACTAATTACACGAATGGCCAAATCAGACGGGTTTTTTGATTTGGAAGAAAAGCTAATGCCGATCGAGAAAGAGCTTATTGTTTTAAAAGCCGACCCAAAAGAGCAAGTTGTATTTGAGTATTTTGATTTTTTAACCTGGGTGCAAAGCAAATTAAAGCGTAAATCATTTTTAGAGCTTAAAAAAGAAGCCGTGCAGTTGGCAGGCTAGCCTAATTTAGTTCTTGCTTATTTTGTATATTTTCAAATAGCCTTGACAACTAGCATATGTTAAAACGTAGAGTTCTTTGCTCCCGTCTTTATCAATGTCGTACTCAAAAAATTGAAGATTTTCTATTGGGTCGATCGCAAGAGTATTTCCATTATGATTTAAACTAATTTTCAATTCCGTTGGGCTGTATTATAATTATTACCCAACCAAATTTCAGAATTAAGTGATTGTTATTTCAGAGATAAATGCGGGTAAAATTTGTACGCCATTTGTAATGAAGCGTATTTTAAATTAGTTTAAAAAATAGAATTGTATGATTATAAAAGTTGAATTATTAAACCAACTATTCCTATACCAAGGCATAAGGGTGAAAAGATCTTAGTATCAGCTTTTGCAAATGTGGTATGTTTGATCTTTTTAAAAAAGCCAACATAATTGAATTCACCAATGGCTCTAAGAGTAAATAAAGAAGGAATCATCCATCCAGCAAATGAGATGATCCAATTAGGTAAATCTAAATGGACTAGGTCAGACTTTAATAAATAGTGTAAACCGAAAAGAGCTAATCCTATGCTAACAATTAGAGTAGGAATTATACCTGGAATAGTGACTTTGTCAACATCATTTTTAGTTGGCATTGCTGGTTTTAATGCCCAGTTGCCGCCAAACATCCAATAAACGTGTAGTAAAGAGAGTAATGCAAATATTATGAATAAGCATATGGATAAAACTGTTGTAATCATACTTGTGCTAATTGAAAAAGTTGTTGAGATTGTTTTGTACTAATTGATTTTGGGGTCATACGTAACATTTGGTTGCGCATTGCAATAAGAACAGGGTTAGATAAATGGGCTATTTTGCCAAGATTCCAACTCGTTTTTACAACCCTATGTGTTTTTTTTAAACGTAAATTGCGAAATTCTTCAAATGCTTTGTTTGTTTCATATTTGCTCAAACATTCGGTGAGGATATGTGCATCTTCAATAGCTTGGCAAGCTCCTTGTCCCATATTGGGGGTTGCTGCATGAGCGGCATCTCCAATAAGGCAAACATTTTCGTTATACCAATTTTTTGTAGGCTTTAAATCTGATATTTCGGCGAGATTTATTTGTTGTTTTGGAGTTGCAGTAATAAGGTTGTTAATCGTGGTGTTTACGTTTCTAAATGATTTTTCTATATCGTTTATCGCTTGTTTGTGTTGAGCGTTCTTATATGTTTTTAATGCATACCAATACACTTTGTTTTCGGCAATTTGTACAAAACCAAATCGCTCGGTTTTGCCCCAGGCTTCATGGAGGTCGTTTTTTAATTCTGCTGGTAAATTATAGTGGGCTATCCCTCTCCAACATAATTGGTTTGCAAACCTAATGGGTTGGTCAGGGAATAAATTCGTTCTAACTTTTGAATGTAGACCGTCAGAACCAATAATTGTTGAGCTTTGAATTTTTTTTCCATTTTCAAAATGGAGCATATGTCCATCTTGATTTTTTTCCACCTTGTTGAGTTTATGTCCTAGGTTTATTTCAGTTGTTTTTAATTGATCAAATAGTATTTGCTGTAAAGATCCGCGGTGTATTGCAATGTTTTTTACATTATACTTTTGTTCAAATTGTGCTAGATTAACTTCAGATATAACCTCTAAATTGGAATTGGTGATTTTGATTGTAGAAACTGGATTTCCATTTTTTGTTAGAATTTCTTTAAGTCCCAATTTGTCATACACTTGCATGGCATTGTTGGCTAATATTATTCCAGCACCAACGGGTTTAATTTTTTCGGCCTGTTCAAATATTCTTGTTTTAAAGCCTTTTTGTTCTAGAGCAATTGCGGTTGTTAATCCTCCTATGCCGGCTCCAATTATATCGATTGTCATATCTGATTAATTTTAGGTCAAAGTTACTAAAATATTTTTATTAGGTCATAGTTACTAATTTTTTTATCTTCATGGCATGAAAAAAAATACGAGGGAGAAAATAGTTGATACAGCTTTGGATTTATTCAATAATAAAGGTTTGTCTCAGATTACGCTCAGAACGATTGCCAAGGAAATGGGAATCAGTCAAGGTAATTTGAATTATCACTATAAAAAAAGAGATGACATTATTGAGGCCTTGTATTATAGATTAGTAGCAGATATGGATGAGAGTGTAGCAAAAATTGAGCAAGCAGAAATTGGTGTGCAACTCGTTTATGATATCTCTGCTGCAATAATGGAGAATTCATATAAATACCGCTTTTTTTTACTTGATTTTGCACAAATTATGCGCAACAATAAAAAAATTAATGCTCACTATAAAAAATTATCAAAAATGAGAGAAGAGCAACTGCTTGGTTTGATGAATATGATGATTCAAGCAGGATTAATACGCCCAGAGATATTGCCCAACGAATATTCTTATTTATATAAAAGAAATGAAGTTTTTGGTAATTTTTGGATAGGATCTGTAGAGATTGAAAAGTCACGAATTGTAAAAAAAACAATGCTAGAATACTTAGAAATCACAATACAGTCAATTTACCCTTACCTTACTGATAAAGGTGTTGCACAATATGAATCCTTAAAACGATAAATGGATTAAAAATGAGATCTTTTTCCTGGCGGTAGTCCTAATGCTTCCCTGTTAACCGTAATGTTTTCTGGTGTTTTCTTTTTTTCAAAAATTCCTTCCCCAGCTCTTACATTAGAATAACGAGGATCCTGAATAACACCAAGTTTTTCCATGTACTCCGCTTCAATTGTAACACAATCATAATCACTTACAACTTTTCCTTTAACTTTATATATTCCTTTCCCTCTAAACGGATATTTTTGTGCAATATCTGGGAAATGAACCGTGTCTAGCCATTCTCCCTCGGCATCTAAAAAAGTCCCAAAAAACATTTTTTGTTTTTTACTTGTGGTGGTATTTTTTGAGTGAATTAAGTAGCCTTTTACCCAAACTGTTTCATTTTTATGTTGCAGTAAATCTTTGGCTAAAATAGCCTCAGTTTCGTCTGCCGTGGAAATGCTAAAAGGGCTGTAAAGTGGAAATCCAAGAAGTTCCATTTGGTCAAAAGCGTCTTCTTCCCATGTGCTACTTAAAGGTGGAATAGTAAATTCAACTTTTTCAATTCTAAAAAAATCAGGAGTAAATTTCACTTTAGCACTTTCTTTCGAAACTTTGAGGTGAGCCTCCCACATGAGTGTACGCTTATTTTTTGAAGTAAATCGGAAAGCATCAATTCGAATCAAAATGGATATTTGTTCTAGTGAAATAGAAACCCGATCAATAAAGTCATCAAAATCTAAAAACGGACCATTTTCAATTCTTTCAGTTATAATTCTGCGCGCGATTTCTGCTCCAAATGCATGGAGTAAATGAAAACCAATATAAATATCGGCACCATAAAGCCAAGTGTTAAGTAAACTTTTATTAACACAGGGGGGATGAATTTTAGCTCCATATTTTCGCGCTTCATAAACATAGAGTTCGGTTCGGTAAAATCCGCCATAGTTATTGATTGTTGCCACCATATATTCCAAGGGGTAATAGGCTTTTAAAAAAAGACTTTGATAACTCTCTACAGCATAGGATGCGGAATGTCCTTTTGCAAAAGCATAGCCTGCAAAACTTTCGGTTTGGCGCCAAACTTCTGCAGTAAGCTCGTAAGGATGTCCTTTTTTTGCACAATTTGAAAAAAAGGTAGCTTTTACCTGCTGAAACTCTTCTCTTGAACGGTATTTTCCTGACATTCCACGGCGCATTTTGTCGGCTTCACCTAATGTTAAGTCTGCAAAATGATGTGCTACTTTGATTACGTCTTCTTGGTAAACCATAACGCCATAGGTTTCTGGCATCAGCTCTAATAATACAGGGTGGGCTTCTTTGCGTTTTTCAGGATGTCGATACCGTTTTATATAGGCTTGCATCATTCCTGATTTTGCTACTCCAGGACGGATAACGGAACTGGCTGCAACTAGGCCCAAATAATTATCAACCTGGAGTTTCCGCAATAACATTCGCATGGCAGGTGATTCAACATAAAAACAACCGACAGCTTCTGCATTGCGTAGAATATGTTTTATTTTTTCATCTGTTTTAAAGCGGTTAATATCGTCAATATCAATTGTGGCATCAGTAGGGTGGTTGTGTTGAATAATTTGCAAGGCTTCTTTTATTTTTCCTAAACCACGTTGACTTAGAATGTCAAACTTAAATAAACCCACATCCTCGCAAACATGCATGTCAAATTGAATGGTGGGGTAGCCTTTGGGCGGCATAAATGTTGCCGTAAAATGGTTGGTAGGTTTTTCAGAAATAATAATACCACTCGCATGAATGCTTAAATGACTGGGAAAGCCATGAATGTATTTGCCATATTTTAAAACTAAATGTGCCAAATGTCCACTGTCAAATGAGGTGGTATAACCTCTGGCTAACTGATCCATTTCAGATTTAGGTAAGCCAAAAACTTTTCCTAGTTCACGAATTACAGCGCGATATTGAAATGTGTTATAGGTGGCTACAAGGGCCACATTTTTAAAACGGTTAAAAATATAGGCTGTAATATCATCACGATCCGTCCAAGAAAAATCAATGTCAAAATCGGGCGGATTAGTACGATATAAATTAATGAATCGCTCAAAATAAAGATCTAATTCTATGGGGTCAACATTTGTAATGCGCAGTAAATAAGCAATCACACTATTAGCTCCACTTCCTCTTCCAACATAAAAATAACCTTTCCTGCGGGCGTAGGTAACAATGTCCCAATTCATTAAAAAATAGGAGACAAATCCCATTTTTTTAATGGTGTCCATTTCTTTTTTTATCCGCGCGCTAATTTCATCTGTCGCTTCAGGATAACGATACTCTAATCCTTCTGCACAAAGTTCTTTTAACAGAGCCATGTCCCCCGCTTCGCTTCCTGTATATGTTTTTTGATTTTGTGGCTCAGATCCTTCTGAGAAATCAAAGCTAATTTTACAAGAATCAATAATGTATTGGGTGTTTTTTACAGCTTTAGGAAAGTCTTCAAAGGCGGTAATCAATTCATCTATAGGAACAATTTTATCATTGGGGCTAGCTTGCTCAGATGCGGGTAATTTGCTTAATAATGTATTATTGTCTATCGCGCGGAGTAGGCGGTGAGCATTAAAGTCTCGCTTATTTCGGAAAGTAACAGTTTCTAAAATTACACATTTTGAAGTGTCGATTTTCTTAAGTCGGATATAATCTAAATCATGCTGAGAAATGCCAATGTATTCATTACTTTTCAGTTCGTAGGCCTTGTTTTTTCTGAACGGATAAATGACAAATGCATTTTTAAAATCAGGAGCCTTATCAAGTAGCTCTATTTCTTCATGTAAAATAGCAGTTAAATGTGTGTTCAAATTTTCAAACCCAATATTGTTTTTTGCAATACCAACATAGTGTTGCTGCACGCCTTTTCTAAAATCAATTCCTACAATTGGGCGAATGTTAAACCGGTGGGCAATACGTATAAAATCAAGACAGGCGGATGTAGTATTAATGTCGGTTAGGGCAAAGCTTGAAGCGCCGTTTTTGGCGGCTAACTCTAGCAAAATTTCAGGGCTAAAGGTCCCATACCGCAAACTGAAGTAGGTGTGCGTGTTCAAATACATAACACTAAATTGATTAGATTTTAATCATAAAAGTATTAATATTTAATCAGTATTCAAACTAATTCTCCCACCAAAACTCCGCGAATTATTATTTGAAATTAGCAGAATACAGCAATAGAGGCTGGGTATAGTTGGAGTTGTTGCTAACAATTACTGTAGCAATTGAACTGTCCATTAAAATCAACAAGTTTTAAAAAACAAAACTTTTAATCTAAGTCTTTTAAAACCATTCGCGCCGTGTGACGCGATTTTTGCTCCAACATCACATCTTTACCAATGGTCACACGGTCAATCGTAGGTTCATCATAATGTCGAATAGTTACCAATTCAAGACTTGAATTATACTTCACTAAATAATCTTCTTGAAAAAAGTCAACCAATTTTTCCAGGTTAATTTTAGAGTGATCTACCACAAAAGAAAAACTTACCGCCGAGTTCTGCATCAAGTTAACTCTAATTTTTTGCGTGTTTAAATAACCAAAAATACGCTCTAAATTTTCTTCTACAATAAAAGAAAAATCACGCGGAGTTAAAGAAATTAACGTCTGATTCATTTTAAAAATGAAAGACGGAATATTATCATCAAAGGCAAGTGATTCTTGAATCACAGTACCTTCCTCTCTTGGATTAATAAATGACTTAATGTATAATGGAATCTTTTTTCGTTTAAGTGGCTGTATTGTTTTTGGGTGAATAACCGAAGCGCCAAAGTAAGCCAACTCAATGGCTTCTTTAAATGAAATTTTTTCTAATAAAACCGTGTTGTCAAAATATTTAGGATCAGCATTGAGCATACCAGGAACATCTTTCCAAATAGTCACGTCATTCGCGTTCAAACAATAAGCAAAAATCGCCGCTGTAAAATCGGAGCCTTCTCTTCCAAGCGTAGTTGTGTATCCTTCTTCCTCATGCCCAATAAAACCTTGAGTTACCGCAATTCGATTACCATTTTCAAAAACCGAATTAATTTCAGCCTGAATCAAATTCTCACTAAGTTCCCAATCTACTCTTCCTTCTCTCCAACGATTATTGGTTCGAATCAATTTTCGAGCATCCACCCAAGTCGACTTGAAGTTTTCATTTTGCAAATAATTATTAATAATCTTTGTGGAAAGCACTTCTCCTAATGAAATGATTTGGTCATATTCAAAATCATAATCACCAAATTCGCCTTTGCATTTATCTTTAAGCCAGTCAAAAATGGGTGTTATTTCATTTAATAAATCGGAGGTTTGATTTAATCCAAGCCCTTGAATAATCGTGTGATGAAAATCTTTTAATTCAAGAATGAGTTTTTCAGTTTCAGAAGGGTTGCCCTTTGAAAAAGAAGCAATAATAGCCTCTAATGCATTGGTGGTTTTACCCATGGCAGATACAACTACAACCAATTCTTCGTCTTGGTGTAAACGTAAAATTTCGCCTACATTGATAACAGCTTTATAGTCTTTAACCGAAGCTCCTCCGAATTTAAAAATCTTCATTTCCGTTTTTTTACGAAAATAGTTTGTTTGAAAATACTTTTTCCAATAAAAAGTATCATTTATATTATTTATCACATTTAAGCTATTATTTGTTCAATATTCATGCGCAACCCCTTTAAAATAAGCCTTAATTCAAATAAGATTTTTATATTTAGGGGTTGAATAAGAGGGGGTTGACAATAATTTTCATACCCTACTATTCAACTAATGAAAAATAAATTGCAATTAAGTTGGCATTATTTGTCACCTAACAGCTTTATTTTTCGTTTAAACCAAAAGCAATAACAGTTTAAACCCCAACAATGATAAAAGCTATGAACTTAGGAAAAGTGTTCACTTTAATGGCAGCACTATTTTTCTCATCCGGAATTATATTTGCACAGGAAATTTGTGATAATGGTATTGATGATGATGGAGATGGATTAATTGATTGCCTCGACCCTGATTGTATTGGAGATGATGATGCATGTCCAGCATTTGCTTTTCCAGGAAGTTGCTTGCCAATAGGATATATTCCTGACATAACTGGCACTGAGGGTGGTTTTAAAGAAGGTGGTTCTACTGCTGACGTAACTATTCCTATTCCAGCGTCAACAAATCGAGCATCATTAATAATCCAAGGGGTATATCAACAAGCTCCTGTAGATGCCCTTACAGGTGTTAATGATTTAAATCATGCGCAGGAAAGAATTGTTTGGGGTCGTGTTGAAATGGATTTGGATAATGGAGAATCTTCTGGTTGGGTTGAATATTCTGTTAATAATCATGAGTCTAAACGTTTTTCTTGGGTAGATCAACCTATGGGACCAGATGTAACGGATACTTATACTAGAGTTGGTCATGATTTTGGAGAATTACCAGATTTTGAATTTGTTTTTGATTATACAACTGACGATATAATCATTGGTTGTTCTGAGGCTGATGTTGATATTTCATATTATTCAATTTTTTATGGAAATTTTGATAGTCAAAGTTTAACGAGTGTTCCAGGGGCAGATCCTTCGCAATATCCGGTTTATTATGATGCAGGAGTTGATCCTGAAAATTTAATTGCTGAGGTGGATATGTTAACAGGGGCTGACGCTCCTGATTATTTACAAATTAGAGCAATAGGAATTAACCAAAATAGATATGGTAACGGTGGAATCTTGGTGCAAGACACACGAGAGGAAGCAATGTCAATTAAGTATATTATTGTCGATTTGGCAACAATGACCGCATCAGGAAACTTAACCGTCAACAACGGAAATATCCCTGATATGAATACATCATTCACTTTTTCAGATTATGATGTAACGAGTGGTGACCCTATTACTGCTGACGCAACACTGTTAGGTGATAGTGATGGAAATATCACGCCTCCCGATCAAATTGCCGTGTGTGACATGACACTGGAAATTGTTGGTGACCAATTAATAATGACAAGGAGTGATGAACACGGAGCAGATTTTAATGAGATTTATTATGTTGAGTTTTTACGCTATTCCGATCAGCCTTATACATCAAGCTTTTACCTTACGCAAAATGCCTATAGCGGACCAGAGGACATTAGTTTTGATTTTGGTGGTTCAGATGACGGTGTAAGTGTAGATGGTTTTGTTGATTTTACAATTCCACCGGGAAGTAAAAGAGGTTATTTAGAGATTAGAGCAAACGGTTTATGGAGCCCTTTTGACTTGACAGCATACGAAGGCCCTGCGCCGTCTAATACGACTAGAACCAATGGTAACCAAATGTATGCCTTTACGGAGGTTAACTTTGATTTGGAAGAAACAACAGGTTATTTTGTTACGATTACGACTTCAACACAACAGCAGCTGTATGCGTGGCAGGAAATTCCAATTGATCCAGATGTAGATATTACTGATTTGGATATTTATGGGCAGCTTCCTAATTCAGATGAGCGCCTGAACTTTGAAATTATAGAGCCAAATATTTTCCGCGTTCATCTTGAAAATGATAAGATTGCATATGAGCGTTTATTAAACATGACCTTTTTAGGGTCAAAAGTAAACTTGGTCTATAGTACATTTACACATAATGATGACTTAACAACGGGTTGTGATAGTGTACATTATACCATGGAAATTTGTAATTCGGGTGGAGCAGATTTAACAGTTCCTGTTCCTGTTTCATTTTATACGGCAGATCCTACAGTTGATCCTACTGCGATTTACTTACATACCACGGTGTACGATTTAGATATTGACCAAGGGCAATGTCAAACATTTGACTTTGCAATTGATATTAGTGCATTAGGTGGTGCTTTATCAGGCGATATTACAATTGTTTTAAATGATGATGGAAGTTTTGCTGGAGCGCCAGGAACTGTAATTCCAGATACTTTTGATCCGAACGATTTAGCAGATCAAGATAGTGATGTTTTGGAGTGTGAATATATCTATAATATTATCAGTTCTCCATATGAACTTACATTACCACCTGAACCAACCATTACTTTTAATGATGATTTATTTATTATTTGCCCTACAGATGAGGCGTATATTGTTGCAACTGATATCGACGGGACTTTTGGTGAATTAACTTATGAGTGGGCTCCAGAATTTGGAGATACAGATGAAATTACTGTTTCACCAGATGTAACAACTTGGTATTATCTAACAGTAACGGATGAGTGTCATACTGTTACAGATTCTGTGAAAGTTGAAATTGGAACAGTAGATGTGACAGATATTGATGTGTTAGAAGCTGAGGTTTGCCCAGGCGTTCCAGGGCTGTTAGGAGGAATCACAATAATTCCAGATGACCCAACATGGACTTACACTCTTTCTGGTGGAGGAGATGTTTGGGGGCCAACAGGTGACAATACATTTACGGATTTAGCTGGAGGAATCTATTATTTACTGAACATTGTGGATGAAGATGGGTGCTTCTTAGATACTACTGTTTATGTTGGACTTGGGGACAATGAAGTAACGGCTGATTTTGTAATAGATAGTTTAAGAGATGTGTCTTGTTTTGGAGCAAATGATGGAGGAGCTTATGTCGAAAACTTTGACGGAGGAATTTCACCTCCTTTTGAGGTTATTTGGTCTACTATTGGCGGTCCTTATGAAACTACTGGCGGACTTCCAATTGGAGGTAATGATGATATTGATAACTTATTTGGAGCAACTTGGACTGTAACAGTATTAGATGATGAAGGATGTGCATGGTCGCATGTGTTTGATATCTATGAGCCAGACTTGCTAACCATTGATATTATTTTTAATAATCCAACTTGTTATGAGTTTTCTGATGGATCCGTAACAGTAAATTCTGTGGGAGGAAATGATGGAAAGATTTATGAAATTACAGATGAGGATGGAACGTTATTAAATATAGATAATTCGAATACTGCAAATACATTAGGTGAAGGAACATATTATGTCACTGTTACAGATGAAAACGGCTGTACAGCAAGTGGCTCTGTTACACTTGTACATCCTGATCAAATAGATATCGACCTTGTTTTAACTGATCCACTTTGTTACGGGTTTGCAACTGGAGAAGCTGTTGTTGAAACTGTTTATAACGCTACCGGAGATGATGCTTTAGTGAGTTATTATTGGGTACCAAATCCTTCTGGTGTTGATGGTATTGGAGCAGACACTTTAAGTGATTTACCTGCAGGAGACTACGTATTAACTATTAATGATGAAAACGGTTGCTCTAATACATTTGATTTCACAATCAATCAACCAGATTCTCTTTACTTTGTTGAGTTAGATACGAAAGATGCGTACTGCAGATTGTTCGGTTATCAGTCTGGTAATGGGGTAGTTTTTGGAGCTGCTGCTGGTGGAAAACCTGATTATACTTATCAGTGGTTAAATTTAGATGAAGAAACATTTACAGATGCATCAACATGGGGAGGATTAAACCCAGGAGATTATCGTTTAACTGTGTTTGATGATAATGGATGTATTCTAACAGACGTAGTTCATTTGGATTCGGTAAATCCAATTGCTTCGTTTACGGTTGATTCGCCGCAATTAAACGCAGATTGTAAAGGGACAGCACCAGTAGAGGTTGAATTTACAAATACATCTCAATACTATGCAAATCCTGAAAACCCATTTGCAGATCCAAGATTCCATTGGAACTTAGATAGTCCAAATGGCGATTGGTATATTACAGATGATGTTAATGAAAAACTAGACACTACTTATGAGGAGCGTGGAGTAAGTTACGAAGTTGAGGTATGTTTAGTAACTCAAAACAAAAATGGGTGTAGAGATTCAACATGTAAAACGATAACTATTTTCGAACCTATAGCATTAGATGAAGTGAATATTTTCAGTCCTGATGGGGATGGAATAAATGATGAATTCACTTTTGAATTTAAGTCAAAATCAATTTCTGAATTTGAATGTGTTATAATGAATAGATGGGGTGTGCAAGTAGGAGAGTTGAATGACATTAATGCAGGTTGGGATGGAACTGATATGAACGGTGATCCTTGTAATGATGGGGTTTATTTCTATAAATTTGTTGCAACTGCTGATAATGGAGAAACAATCAAACGACAAGGGACAATTACAATTGTTGGAAAATAATTCTCCAGCTTTTGCAATTCAAACATGCGCACAAATCAATAAAGACCTCCAAGGAGTGTCCTTAGCAATGGTTTCTTTAAATGACATTAAGGAGCCAACTATTCTCGAACATTTAATGCACCAATTGTTGCCAATTCTTAATGAGTTGGCTGAGCAAAGTAAACTATCTCAATTCATTTATTTGGTTGATCTTAATGAGAGTGATTTTAAAAAATCCTTGCAGCAAGAAGGGTTTTCAGAATTAAGTTACCTTGTAATCAAAAGAGAAGCACAAAAAGTGTATTTGAAAAACAAATTTAGCCAACACCGCACGTTAGATTAAGATTTAATGCTCAAAAAGGCATAAGATTTCAATAATGCTGTGCTTAGGTCAATTATTATATCCTAAAAAATTACTGGTGTATAGATAATTTTTACATTTGTAATAACAGAGGTAATTGAAGAAAAATAATGGACAAATTTACATTTGTCGGAAATGGTGATGTCAACGCCATTGACGATCTTTACGAAAGGTATAAAGCGAATCCCGAATCGGTTGATATAGAATGGGCTCGCTTCTTTGAAGGTATTGATTTTGCTAAAACAGATTTTGAGTCTGATGAAGCTGGAGGAATCATTCCTGAAAATTTCCAAAAAGAACTAAAAGTTTTACGATTAATCGAAGACTATAGGTTCCGCGGTCATTTGTTTACGCATACAAACCCTGTGCGTGAGCGCAGACAGTACAGCCCAACTTTAGCAATTGAAAACTTCGGGCTGGAACAATCGGATTTGAATGTAGTTTTCCAAGCTGGAATTGAAATAGGTATTGGTGCAGCTAAGTTGCAGCAAATCATCAAACATTTAGAGGATACTTATTGCCAGTCAATAGGAATCGAGTATGCGTACATTCGTGTTTCGGAGCGCCTTAAATGGTTAAGAGAAAGAATTGAGTTGGAAAATAGACCAACTTATACAGCCGTAAACAAAAAAGAAATCTTTTCTAAGTTAAATAATGCGGCAGTTTTTGAGCGTTTCTTGCACAAAAAATATGTAGGTCAAAAACGTTTTTCTTTAGAAGGAGGAGAATCATTAATTCCATGTTTAGACGCCCTAATTCAAAAAGGAGCAGAAAATGGAGCTAAGGAGTTTGTAATTGGTATGGCACATAGAGGTAGATTAAATACCTTGGTCAATATCATGGGGAAAAATTACGAATCTATTTTTAACGAGTTTGATGGTAAAGAGTTTGATTCTGATGATAGTTTTGACGGAGATGTTAAATATCATTTAGGATACTCTAACAATATTGTAACAACTCAAGGACATGAGGTGAGATTAACTATGGCGCCAAATCCTTCACATTTAGAAGCTGTTGCTCCTGTAGTTCATGGAATTGTTCGTTCAAGAATTGACAATGTATTTAAAGAAGAGGACGCTGTAATTCCAATCATTATTCATGGTGATGCAGCAATTGCTGGTCAGGGAATCGCTTATGAGGTGACTCAAATGGCACAGTTAGATGGTTACCGCACTGGTGGATCAATTCACATTGTTGTTAATAATCAAGTAGGGTTTACTACTAATTATTTAGATGGAAGATCATCTACATACTGTACAGATGTTGCTAAAGTAACTTTGTCACCTGTTTTTCACGTTAACGGAGATGATATCGAAGCCGTGATTCAAACCATACAAATTGCAACTGAATACAGACAGAAATTTCACAGAGATGTATTTATTGACTTATTAGGATATAGAAAATATGGACACAATGAGGGAGATGAACCAATGTTCACGCAACCTAAATTGTATAAAGCCATAAAAAAACACGCCAGTGTTCGTGAGATATACCTTGATCAGTTGATGAAAGAAGGGGTGTTGACTGCGGCTGAAGGTAAAAAATATGAGACAGAGCATTCTGAGCTAATTGATGTTGCTTATGACAATTCTAAGAAACAGAAAAAAGCAGAAGTGCTTAACTTTTTAGAATTAACTTGGGAAGGATACCGTCATGGTACTTCTGAGGATTTTGATCAATCTCCTAGCACGGCGGTTGATAAAGATAAGGCGATAGAACTTGGGAAAAAGTTAGCTACGTTACCAGAGCACCTTAAATATTTAAGAAAAACAACACGTTTATTAAACAATAGACTTAAGCAAATAGATGACAATGCTCTAGATTGGGGTACTGCTGAAATGTTGGCTTACGCTACTTTATTAGACGAAGGACATGAAGTTAGACTTTCAGGTCAGGATGTAGAAAGAGGAACATTTTCTCACCGCCATGCAGTTGTTAAAACAGAGGATGACGAAAAAGAAATTGTAACACTTAATTTATTGTCTGAAGGTCAGGCTAAGTTTAGTATCTATAACTCGCTTTTGTCTGAGTACGGTGTATTAGGTTTTGAATACGGATACTCACTTGCAACACCAAGTGGTCTTACTATTTGGGAAGCTCAATTTGGAGATTTTTACAATGGAGCGCAAATCATGGTGGATCAATTCATTTCATCTGGAGAAGATAAATGGTATGTTCAAAGTGGTTTAGTATTGCTTTT
>CAKZPK010000434.1 GCA_937139035.1 uncultured Crocinitomix sp.
CAAACCAAAATCCTCTAACGAATAAAACCAACAACAACAAAAAAAAAGAAATCAAGGCTCGAACTTCTAGCCGAAAGCTTAATTAATAATTTATTGTAAATCTAATATTCAACACTATGGTAATTATGAAAAAGGAAAACTTTTACGAAATGATTTTTTCAGCAGAAGGAAGAGAAGCTAAAAAAAATGTTTTGAAACAAATTTCGCAAACAGCAAAAGAGTTGTTAGAACTTGATCCTATTATTTCGCAGACTTATACGGGGGTAAATGAAGTTATTCTAAATGTAATGTATAAGGATGCAGAACACCAAGAATTTGAAACTTTTAATAATTGGATTGATAAGGGCTACAAAGTTAAAAAAGGTTCTAAGGCGTTCTTTATTTGGTCCAAACCTCGAAAGGCAAAAAAGGAAAAAGCGGAAGAAGGAAAAGAAAAAGACGAATACAAATTTTTTGGATTGGCTTATTTGTTTAGCAACTCCCAAGTAGAAAAAATAGAAGATTAACCGCCCTTTTTATGACACAAGAAATACAAATTTTTTACTCTCTAATTACCATTAATGGAGTACTAATAGAAAATACTGAATCATCAGAGATTAATGCCAATTATTCAGCTAATAAGATCAAAAAATTCGTGAGAAGTGACTTATTTGGGCGATTTCAAGTCAAAGAGATTTTTTCCCTGCAGATAAAAGAAGAAGCCGAAATATACGGCAATTTATAACCACTTAAAATTGTCCTTAGCATGACATTAAAAGGTTTTTTAATATGTTTGATAAAGAATTTTACCCTACAAGTAATGAAACCCTACATTTAATGGAGATTGATTGTCATGGAAAAATTTGCTATGAACCTCACGGGGGGAAAGGTGATATTGTTGACTTTTTATATTTGAATGGAGCGAAAGAAGTAATTGCAACAGAATTAAATGATGATCTAAGGCAAATTTTACAAAACAAATGCAAAGTTATTGGAGATGATGTTTTAAAAATTACGCCTGAAGATATTTCACATATAGATCTTATTGTGATGAACCCCCCTTTTTCGCAAACAGAAAAACATATTTTGCACGCTTTTGAAATTGCTCCTGAAGGTTGCGAAATCATTTCTTTGTGTAATTGGGAGTCTATTACAACTTCTGCCTACAAATACAAATTGAAAACATTGATTAATAATTACGGCACTAAAAAGAATTTGGGCGACTGTTTTAATTATGCTGAAAGGAGAACGGCTATTGATATAGGTCTTGTTAAGCTTTTTAAGCCTATTGTAAGTGATAATACAAAGTTTGAAGGCTTCTTTATGGATGAAGATGAAATAGAGCAGCAAGAGGATGGAATCATGAAGTTTGACGAAGTGCGCGCGGTAGTTCAAATGTATGTAGGTGCAATGAAAGTTTTTGATAAAATGAAAATGGAGCTGGACAGCCTTAAATATATCGTTTCACTTCTTGGGTTTACTGGTCTCGAATTAAATTATTCGCGAAATAAAATTATAACTAATAAAGTTGATTTTGGAAAATTAGTTCAAAAGGCGGCTTGGAATCACATCATTAATAAAATGGGGCTTAAAAAAATTGCAACCTCCGGAATGATGGAAGACATTAACCGCTTTGTTGAAACGCAAGAAAAAATACCTTTCACCATGAAAAATATTTATCACATGATGGATATGATTTTTCAGACAAGAGAACAAAATTTAAACAAAGCTTTAATTAAAACGATAGATCTATTTACAAAGCACACTCATGAAAATAGATTTTCCGTTGAAGGTTGGAAAACAAACGCAGGACATATGCTTAATAAAAAATTCATTGTTCAAAATATTGTTGAAGTTGCCTGGGGAGGTGAAAAGGTTAAAACAAGATATGGAACCTACGGTGTTGAAAAATTAGATGATCTTAATAAGGTGTTATGTTTTCTTAAAGGTTCTGATTATAATAAGATACAGCGAATTTATCAATATGAGCATGAAGGTTCTAGGGAAATAGAATCAGGAAAATGGTATGATTGGGGCTTTTTTACTTTTAAGGCTTTTAAAAAGGGCACAATGCACCTAAAGTTTAAAAATGAACTTGATTGGTATGATTTGAATAAAAAATATAGCGAATTGAAAGGCTTTCAGCTTCCAGAAAAATTAAATCCTAAAAATCAAAAAGCTAATAAAACAAATGCTGAAACTGAAGTAAAACCAAAAAAATCCAAAACTAGGGTTAAAAGATCAGCTGCACCCGTTACTGACTTATATAGCTTATTCGCATCCTAGCTAAAAAAAACGCGGATTCAGTTAAGACTGAATCCGCGTTAAATAAAAATATTTAGTCGGTTCCAACACCTCGTTGAAACCGACTAAATATCAACTATCCTCTTTTGGGATAACCCCGTCATAAATCTCTCATAGTTGAAAACACTTTTTATAAATTTCGTAATCGTCTAAATCCGCATTTTCTTTTATGGCTTTATCTATTTTTGATGTGCTGATTTTTAAATATTTTTTAAAGAGTATTGATTGATAAACTCTTACGTCTTTGTATCTTAAATTATCTAATCGCGTTCTTTCTGCTGAATTTTTAGAATTGTGCGAATCAACTTCTTTTTTTACCATTTTCAGCAAAACAAGTGCGTCAGATAAATCTGATTTATTTCTCAATTCTCTATGCATATCATCATACAGTCTATTTATATGAATATAATCTTTATGTATTTTATTGCTTACAATTGATTTAGCTATTGTAAATCGTCTATATTCTAAATTATTATCTTGCATTTATTTTAAATTTTAAATTTTGAAAATGGTCAACTTAGTTACCCCATAACCCCGTCATAAATCCCTCATAGTTGGCTATCCTAACTCAATATCTGCAATACTTTCTTTGGCTTCTACTGGTTAATTCTCCAAAATGGTCAACTTAGTTACCCCATAACCCCCGTCATAAATCTCTCATAGTTGACTATCCTGAATCAATATCTGCACTACTTTCTTTAGGTTCTGTTGGTTAATTCTCCAAAATGGTCAACTTAGTTACCCCATAACCCCGTCATAAATCCCTCATAGTTGGCTATCCTAACTCAATATCTGCAATATTTTCTTTGGCTTCTGTTGGTTAACTTAATCAGCTAAAAATAGCCGTCATAAACTTCTCATAGTTGATAACTTTTAATCCTTCTTTTCAGGGAGAGAATTAATTTCGTTTTTAACACAGCTTATTACATATCTTGCAACTTCTATTTCTTTTTTATAGGCTAATTGTTCCCAAAATCGGATCTGTTCTACAAGTTTAGTAGAGTTTTTATGATATGCTTCAAAAAGACTTTCAATATACTCTAGTGCTTTTCCTTTTAAAGAAATTCCAAGTCCTTCACAAATATTAATAACTTCTTTTGGAAGAACCCAGCGAGGGGAAATTTGATTTCTTAGTTTTTTTAGTTCGAAGCTTTCTCCTGTTTTTGTTATGTAAAAGTTAAAGCCTATAATTTTTTTTCCTTTTTTAACATGTTCATAATTAAACCTTAAATCTGTTTCAGTATTTTTATCTAGTAATTTTTTTGACGGATCTAATACCCATTTTTTAAATTCCCCAGTTGTTTTATATTTTTTTTGTGTATTAGTTATAAATCTTAATTCATCTATAGAGATATAAAACTTCGGTTTTGTTCTCCATTTAGCTATTAATTCATAAATTTTCATAGCATAAACGGATGGTAAGGACATTGCTGTTTTCAATTGATACAATGTATATCCTTTTGTAATAGAAGCTAAAAATTCAAATAATTCTCGGTCAATTGTAAGCTCTACATTTTCTGCTCCTTTTTTCCAAACATATTTTAGCACCATAGATGTTCCTATCTCATCTCCATCATCCTTTTCAATGGTGATATTTTTACTCTGTAAATCAATTAAGGCTGATTTTAATAGAGGATAGTTTTGACGATTTTTTTCTAAATCTTTCAATCTATAAGTAATTTTGTCAACGCTAAATAAGCCTTTTTCATAACCTATTTCGCTTCCCTTGGAATCAGTTTCTATTATGTTCTTCAGGTGGGGTGAAAGGCTGTCTACAATTGAATAAACAATCCTTTTTTGATAAACATTCGAAAAGTTTATTTTTGACATTGTTAATTCGTTAGATTGAGCGGTCAATTTAATATCATCCATATAAAAAGTTTTATTATGAGTATCTTTTATGAGTTCAAATATAAGAATAAATTTTTAATGTAATAGATTTCTCATAATAAGTAATTAGAAGCGTCATAGATCTCTCATAGAGGTGTAATAGATCTCTCATAGATATCAACTCTACAACGCTATAAACAAGCTACATAGAGAGGTGGTAAAGCATTAATAAACTTTTAATTTTTCTTATAAAGAGTATTAATTAGGTTAAGTAAAAAACAAAATGGAATAAATATTTCATATTTCTGCTATTAAATTTCGCTGCGCTCAAAAAAATTAAAGACAATTGTGAATATATTATAAGGAATAAATCGAAAACGATTTCTGAATGTTGACGAACTTCGTTCGGGCCTATGAAAAAAAAAGGCGGGCTCCTACGGTTCGAAACCCTTAATTCGATAGGTTACCTTTCTTTTTGTATTAAAGTGTCTTAAACCCAAAAAAAAGTGCCTTTACAGACACTTTTTTTATCACTTAAATATTATTTTTTTACTTTTTCAATATAATGTAATTCAATATTTGTCGAATAAAATCACTAAAATTAATTTTTTTGCTATCTGCTAGACTTTTCAATTCCTTTTTTAAGGTCGCATTTATTCGAACTGGTATAACATCCATTGCTTCTTCACCTCGATCATATTCAGTAAAAAGAAATTCTTCTCCAGATTGAATTCGTGCATAAAATTTCGACAATTCACTTTGGATAAAACTGGAAATTTCTAAAAACTCATCCTTGGCCATAGAACCCAATTCGTCAATCATTGATTTTGGTGCTTTTACATTTAAAGCTATCTTACTCATCCGGATTCCTTTTTTGTTCTATTATTGCCGTAAACGGCGCAAGTAATTCTTTTATATTTGCCTCTACTCTTTCAAAATTTGATTTCATAGATTCTTCGTAAACAGACTCTAATAAATCCATATCAGGATTTTGTGTCTTTTCAAAAGCATAACCGCTCGGATAAATATAAGGTAAATCTTCATCAAATGCATTATCCGAGTTCTTATATTCACCTTCAAAATATTCAAATTGACCTGAAAAAAGCGCTGGTCGGCCATTCGATATTTTACCCATAAAATGTCCTTCAACTTGCGTTCCAACTTCATCCGTCTCTCTTACATTTTCCAATTGCCGTTTTTCTCCAACACTTGGACCACCGGAACCTCTACTGGTTGTATACGAAATATCAACTCGCTTAACTTTGCCAAGTGATTCAGACGTCCGTTTTGCTGCTTTATCATTACTGGCTAAACCATAAAAACGATTCGTCATACTAGACATCATACGTTCCGCTTTTTTATCTCCCATATTATCTTCCAATTGAGAATAATCTTGAAGAGCTGTAACGGTACAAACTAAATTCGATCTCCCGGTTGCGGGTAACACATCAAGACCAGGAATATAAATTGTAGGAAGTTCATCAACAGAATAAAGTGTCGGATTATTCCCTTTTTTATTGACCTTAGTTTTAACAATTGACATGATCACAGAGATTACAGGAGATAAAGCTTCTTGATATTCGTCACCCCCAGCACAAATCGAAATTAGTGTAGGATCTTTTTTGTTAGATACGTCTAAACTAACCACTAGATCTTCTTCATAGTCGTCAGCTGTTGGTGAAAGCGTCCAATATATTTCTTTATTCCAAAGTTTTCCTAATGGTAATTGATATGAAGAAACAACTCCTGATAGCTGTCCTTCAGCTCTATTATTATAAGCAACTATGACTGGCGCAATATGTGGCGCAATACTCTCTACGTTCGACAGCGCTTCTAAAACAACTTCATAATCGGATAATAAAAAACTTATAGCGTGAGGAATATCGCACATTTCAGGTGCCATTTCCTTTAAATACATAAAGCCTGCTTTAACCATTGCAATTGCATTATTTGCCCAAAAGTCAGCGTCTTTTAACCATTTTTTATTCAGGTTTTTCATAAAACCATCCGCAGCTTCAGTAATCAAAAGATCATTGGTCAATATGTCTGGATGAATAGGATTGGTTTTATAAGACCACCACGGATGCAAAAAATCAATAGGTTTAAACTTTTGCTTTTTTTCCGAAGACAACCAATAATTGTAAGCGGCTCTTGTAAGTGCTGGTCCTTTATAATCGTAGATCACACCGCTATAACCTTTTTGAATAGCATCATGATGAATTTTTTCAATTATTGAAGCTGACTTACCAGAACCTGGACTTCCTTCAATCCAAATCCCTTGAAAAGGATTATTGATTACAAGTCCTAACCAAAATGCAACGGTCGGTATTATACCGGCTTTTGCAAATTTACCCTCTCCATCCATTGCTCGTAATCGTTCCTCTTCATCATCAGCTTTAACATTAAATGAAAAATTATGATCTGCATATTTAGCATTAATATATGTACTAATACCAAGTTTGATTTGGTCCTTCATTTTCTTCTTGTAGGATCCTATCACTATAAATATCAAAATCAAATGAACTATAAATATAATCGGAAATAAAAACCGATCATACATACTATAAGAAATGAAACCCATCCAATATAATCCAGCAAATCCCACCAAAAGAAAACCGTTCAACGTTCTGTTTTTTGGTTCTCGCATGGATCTTTTTTTTCCTGGGGGAATCATCCAAACTGCACCACACATTAAAACAGTAGAAGCAAATCGAATCCACGGATCAGCGGTTAAGTATTTTCCATAAATATTCATGTCAAACATTAATCCGGCTACAATGGAATTAACCTGGTTTTCCGAAGTCCATACATTGTATGCTAAATAGTCAAATCCAACAACGAAAAATATCATTGCTGAAAACAAAATTAAGACATAACTTATGGGAGTCCATTCATTCATAATGCTGATGCTTTAGTAATGTATTTAAACGGGATATTCACAACAATGCCCCTATCTCCCTGTCTGTTTTCATTCCTCTCAATTACACGAATTACCAGCTGTTTTTTCTTTGAAATCGTTAATTTGTCAATTATATAAACCACTTCCAATTGTGATTTTGCTTCAATTACCTCGCTCAATGATGAACGATATAGGATGTCTATTTGCAATTCTTGCGTGGCGTTTTTCTTTACTTTATTGATTTTATCAGTAACGACCATTTCAAAAAAGTCCATTTCATAATCTATGTCTGATTTGTTGAGATAATTGACCTTAATAACTGTCTTATCATTAATGATGTTTACATTCGTTACAATTGCCGTGATCATGTAATTCACACTACCAATAGCGTGTATTTTTTGTGGTTCTGCGTTTATTTTATCCACATACTTGTCATAAGCACTTTTAATGCTGTCCTTTTCAGCAATCACTTTCATGTCGCTTCTAATGCCAGAACTGTCTACAAGTATATGTGCACTTTTTTCTTCAGTAACATTATTTGATTTTTGATAATCAAATATTAATTGCTTGGGAATTTCAGAATACTTCAGAATAAACATATAATATTTATTATCAGATTCCACTAACATATTTGTCGTATAAAAATCTTCTAAAAGCCCCTCTACAATTAACTTATTGTCACTTTGGCTAACTTTAATGTCTGGCGAAGCGAAATTAAAACTTATATCATTGCTCTCAAACATTAAGAACACATTGAAATCTAAAGAGACTTCAATTGTATCTGTTATACCTGATTGTCCAATCCCATTTAAACCGAACACTAATGCCATTACTGTAATTAATCCTTTTCTCATTTTCCAATTTTTAATAAAACCATTGTACCATCTTCAACAGAAACTGATTGGTCTCTAATCTTCGCCCTGGCTAAATCTACACTTACATCACCAAGAATCGGAATTGTCACATTGCTGCTTCCGTTACTTATTGCACTATTTATATTTTCTTCAGCCACATCATGAGAAATTACATTTTGCGTGTATATCCCTTCCTGACCATCCTCGCCAAATGCTATTAAGGTTACTTTATGAATATCATTACCTAAGCGTATCGACGTGAATTTAATTTTAACCCTCTCGTTTCCAAAAGAAACAATTCCGGTTATAATATGGTCCTTTGGTATGGTTACTCCGTTTAAAATTAAATCTTCATTAAGTTTAAACCTCATTGAGGACCCTTGTGTCACAGCTCGCCCTCGATTATAAACACGAGCTTCAACCATTGAAGAGCTGCCCGCAGATTGATCACCCACGCTTATTGTCATATTTCCTCCACCAGATCCTACATTTTTTCTTCTCCGTTCTGGTTCAACATTTACAGGTTCATCAGGAACCACATCATTATTTGATGTACTATTGTTTCCACCTGATGATCCTGAAGACTTATTAGTATTTGTCCTTGTAAAGTCACCCGCCACATCATAACGGTTTGTTTGCTTATTGTATTTATCCCTTAACGACTGGGCCTGATCCGCTATTAGTTTATCATATTCATCTTCACTCATTGAACTTGTGTCCAAATCTTCATCAGAAAAAACAAACATATCATCCATATTGTCAACATTGTTTATATCGTTTCTCTTACGATAATCGTCATACACATCAGTTTTGTTCGGATCATCAGCTTCATGATCATACTCTCCGTCTGAAGGGATGTCTAAATCACCAATAACATCTACTTCGTTTTCAGCAAATCGATTTTCATCTGCTTCACCTCCACTTTTAATGAACATAACTCCTAAGACAATAATTAGCAATATTCCAGCTAACACAATGCCCATTAACTTTTTATCTTCACCTATTTTTTTTGCAAGCTCCTTTATATTCATTATTGTAGTTTTTCAGAATGGATTAATAACCAGGAAACAATTTTTATACCATGACGGTTCTCTGGACTTCTTGGAAACGAAGTGTCCAATGTAAATTCCACTCTATTGTAAGCGCGATTAACAGATTTTACTCCAGCTTTTTTGATATTTTGTACATAGCTTACCGTTCCGGTAAGTGTACTCATATCAATAACAACACTATCCGCGTGTATATCAACGGTAGTATATAAGTTATCATTTTGAAAACGTTGTTTAATTTTCTTTTCTTCGAATTTATCTAAAATGTCAACAAAGCAATCCCCAAAATAGTAAGAAGCTTTGTCCAAATTATCGTCAATCGTTCCTTCATCATAACCATTTATTAATACAGTTGCATCCATAACATGATCTATACATTCAAGTTTTTTCATGTCTTCAGTATAGGTTTCCCTTACGATTTCTTTTACTGATCCATCCGCATCAATATAATAACCACTTTCAGTAAGTTTTTCAATTTGCTGTGTTGATTTATACCATACAAATCCCGAAAATCCAAATGCACCCAATATTGCTATAACACTCAATATTCTTGCACTTGCAAATCCTTTTTTATATGAAACTAATTTGTCTAATGATTGATTTTCCATTTCTTATTTTATTTTTTCTTTAATCCGCCAGCTGCAGAAGCTGCAGCTTTGGCTCCACCAACGGCAACCGCTAAAGCACCAATACCCATTGCCATTCCTGATGTTGCTACTCCACCTTCGCCATCACCACCACCAGTTACTGAAGACGCTATCCATAAAGATTTCGAATATAATCCCATCATCGCAATAGCAAAAACAGGTAAAGCAAAATATAGCATTTCATCAAACTCCGCAACTGTTCCACCACCATCTTGACCCTGCATGAATAAAGCAGCACATTTAGCACTTAAATCATTATACACCCCAACTGTAAACTGTTCTAATAATTCAAGAACTACAAAGGCCATTCCTACATTAAAAAGTCTTCTTATCATTGTGTTATAAGAATTTTTCTGACTAACGGGAATGGAAAACGCCAATGACAAAGGCAAAAGCGCTAAAAGGACTTGAAATAAAATAGCGAAAAAGAATTTGAACACCGTTCCTAACGCCCAACCTATCCATAGTAAAAATGATGAAAACCCCGTAGATAAACTCGTACCCATTGAAACACCAACCATTTCAAACGAAACACTCATACTATCAATCCATCCATCAGTAACTGGATAAGATCTAGGCATCTTATTCGGGTACCTCATTTCTAATAGTTCCGCAGCTGCGGACTTCTGTGAAGGTGTAGATGCAGACTGATAATTATCGAGCAAATTAAAATAATAGGCATAAGCCACATATAAATCAATATATGCATCAAGTTGTTGTTTCGCTTCATCATGTTCTACATCCTCTACTTCAACCGCTGCAATTGCATAATTAACTACTGAAACAATTACATCAGACAATAATGTGAAGCTCGATATTAACACCAATAACGAGATCTTTCTCACGGTCTCACCAAAAGAATTGATTTCCGCTCCTGGATCATCAGACCTCCATGATTTCACCGCATTCTTTATCCAGTCTAATCCCATTGAATAAATGAACAATGCAAATCCTATAACTGACGCAGCACCCGCAATTTTGCCAATCATATCTGGCGTTCCTAAATTACCAACATCTAATATTTGTTCTAATGGTCCCATATTTTATAAATTATAGTAAATTATATCTCTTCTTAATTCTTGAACAAGCGAAAACGCCTTGTTCAACTCATTAAACCCTGATTCCATAACACTCATTCTTTCGCCTACCGTTAATTGTAAAGGAGAAACAATCATACCAACCATATCGTTGGCCAATGAAAATGATGTAAGTACATTTTGATATTTAAACTTGAACATACAAGATTCGGCTGAACTATCGTTAGAGTTGAACGGTATATCAAAATTTGGTTTATTTAATAGTTCATCTAACCCTCGAATGCTACACGCAAACTCTTCTAATAACTTAATTATCTCAATATACGTTTGCATACCCTCAATCGCTTCAGTTACCTGATAAACGGCATTCAGACTCTTTTGATAATTTTCCATTTTTTCATATACATTAAAGTCCATTGACTCTTGTTTCAACATAGCCTTTAATAAGTTTTGAATAGGCTGTAAAGCTGCAACCACATCTGGACTTTGCGACCTCGTACTCGTTGGTGTAACAAACATTATACATAAAAACAAAACAATATAATTTTTCATAATTCCTAAATATTAAAGTAAAGTATTTCCATTTTCAATCCACTTATTTCTTCTTCAGATTCCGCTAATTTTTCCTTTGCCTTTTTTAATTTGTCCATACGGTCCTCAATTGTCATTTGACTAATATCCATAATGATTGAAACAAAATCTAAACTCATATTAAATGCGGCAAGCGCTTTTTGATATTTATAACTAAACCCACATCCTTGTGGGATAGCAAAGTCAGCGTTATTTATATACTCGTGCAATCCCCTAATTCTACACGCATATAACTCGATCATTCTGATCAGTTCCAAAATACTTTTGGTCTGTGTCAAAAATTCACTTGTTTCATATACCTCACTCAATCCTTTTTGATAGTTCAACATTTTATCATAGATCCTAGAGTCCTTAATTTTTTGCTGCCACATTTTTTTTAGATCAACCGAAACCTTGTTTAATTCGATCACTACATCTGGACTAGGCGCTTGATTATATGGAACCAATGGCGTTATAATAGCTAATAACAACAATATGCCAATCTTAATTTTTTCTATCATTTCTTTTGCTTTAAGCTTAAATATTCATTTATCGCTTCACTTATTGACATGCCTTCTCTCCGTAAGTTTGACAATGCATTCACAATCTCTGGATCTGTATTAAACAGAACATTGCTAAATGGAGAAACTGATAATCTATATACTTTTTCAACAGCGCCGTATTTCAGATAAAAACTCCTGTAATCTGCACCTTCCTTTTTATTGATTGACTGTAATAGATCTATTCCAAACGGAGTCATTGAAATGGTTGATTTGAGCTCGGGCAAACTTTCTTGATTATCGCTATGATCCAATAGAACAGTTAAGGCTAAATTGACCTTAATTGAATCCCAAACAAGAGGATCCAAATTCTTTAAAAATTTTACATCCTGTGTTGTTATAAATACCGAAGCATTTTTAGATCTGTACGTTCTATACGCCCTACCAATTATTTCACCGCCCCGCCCTTCCATACTATCTATGCATTCATCCACTACAAGGTTCGTGAACCGCTGCGTTTTTTGATTCATATTCACTTTTCTTGTCCCTATATAGAAAGTGAAATTCAAGTATATATTGAACACCTTTTGGTTCATTTTTTCAGGTAAAACACCCGACAAATCGAATATCGTTAAACTACTCTTAGAAATGTCTATTTGATGATCTTCATTAAAGATATGTCTGAACTCTTCGAGTATTAAACCAAATTCGTTAAAATCGAACATTAAAACTCCTTTAACGTTCTTGTACTTATCATTTTTGGTGAAGTCCATCTTAAACTCTTCTATAAAATTCAAAAACTTATCGAACGTTGGGCGCTCCCTATTTTGATTTGACAACGAATAAAATTGTTTGATTACATCATTTAAAATACTAACCTCTACCTCCTCAATTTTTGAATTATTCTTCCAGACTAACAACAATATGTCAACGATCATTTCTAAATGCTGATCATCATACTCATAAATGCCTGTTTCACTTTCCTTGAAAAAGAATATATCAATACCAATTTTTTCCTCACTTGTGTCAATATAAGAAACAGCGTTTCCTAATTCTTTATAGAACTCCCCGAATTTTTTATAATCGTCTTTTGTATTTATTAATACAAAATCCTCACCATTACATAACGCATTATCCATATACCAATGAAGCCAATATGATTTACCCCCTCCAGTTGGAGCGAACATAATACCATGAAATCTATTAATGATTTTCTTATTACGCAGATTCAAAAGCTTTGGTGCACCCATTCTATCAAGAACAATAAACCCTTCAGGATCTGTTCTATAATGTTGTTCCATATTGAAATAACAAGCAGCATATTCATTTTCAGAATACATCATATGCCTAAAAAGCCCGTTGTTGCCAGGACAAGAATATCTATAAGCATTTAACGTATTAAAATTCTCTGTTAAACAACGAGATTCATTTACATTCTCCATTGCTTTTTTTACCAATTGCTCCTTAATATTCAGTTTATCAATATTCTTATCATGGATAATTATATTAAAACCCACCTTTACCGGAACCACGGAATCTGAAGCAACCGTTTCCAAATATCTAATTGTCATTGTTTGCTGTGCGATTGCCTGCTGTGAAAACATTCTTATTCCATTCAACATAACCTGGCGCCTCTTTAATTCCCCTTCAATTCTTGCAGGATCTGTTATTTCAACATACGTGTTTAGTACATGATTAAAAGGTAAACCAACACCCACAGGAAAAAGCATTGTACTTCTTAATGCAATATCCCTGTCAATGTCCACGTCAGTTCCTTCAATGTCCGTTCGGTCCACTTTTGGAACTTTATAATAAGACAATTCACCCTCTTCTACTAGCGACATTACTTTAACAAAATCACTACCAACCATCACATATTCCTTTTCAACCTGAACAGGATTTAAAGTCATTGACTCTGGTTGTCCTTCTTGATCATAGGAAAGATTGAAATATCTCCAAAGATTTTCCCTTAAATCTACATTTTTTAAACGTTGTGCTCTTACCGAGTTCCAGCTCAAGAGCCTTGGTTCAACAGAGGCAATTAAATTTCTCGCTTTTTCAATGTCACGCTCAACATTCTTTAAAGGCTTCTTAAAAACATAATCCGCACTACTCTTTGTTCTTACAGAACTCAATGGAACTGTAAAATAAATGAAACACTTATTAGACATAATGCGTTTTTCATCAAAATGTACTTTATTCTGATAAATAGAAACACTATCATTGTTCCCGTGTTCCTTTTCATATTGGCTTGCATAAAAAAAGTCTTGCTTAAAAACCTTTGTTCCAATAGGTAATACTTTCAATAAAGACCTAAATTCATCATAGATGTTTTTTTTCTTTATCGTTGAAATTGTATAAACCTCAAGCAGCTCTAATTTATAACCAAACGTTATTCCGTTACCGCTTACCATACAATCCTCCATGATGTCCTGTATAGGAAAAATACTTGCCCAGTCCTTACTCATCTTTTTTATCCCTTATTACATAATTCAACACACTACTTTCATCATTTATTTTCTTTGGTTGAGAACCAAAAGAAAACATGTTTTGATAGAAATAAAAATCTTTCTTCAATGCTGTTTTCCTGCTCTTTGCCATTATAAAAGCAAATGCTACGGCCAGTAATATTCCTAACACAAGAACATGAAACAAAAAGATCACTATGCCGATCAATACTATCCCACCAATTAACATTAACGGATCAAGCCCCCTAACCCTAACCTGGCGGTTTAGGGGTAGAAGACTTTCCATTACATTAAATACTTCTGTTTTTTCTTCGTCCTCCATTAAAACACGAAGTAAAACAATGAAGCTAAAGCAAAACCAATTAACCCTCTTAATAGCATTGCCTTTGCTTTATCGTTATTATCAGTTGTAAAATAAACAACAGCTGCGATCACTAAAAATATACCTCCAGCAATACCCAACAATAGCGCTAAAATATTTCTAATGCTCGGCCAAATACCATCCAGCCCACCAGCCATTGCATCTAAATCCGCATCAGGAACCTGACCAATTACAAAACCACTACTTAATAGTGCTATTAGTATCAAACTTAATTTTTTCATTCTTTCCATTTTTACCCTTATTAATTATTAATCATTATTACAATTTATCCATATAGCAACACACCTGCCAATGCCCCAGCAACTAATCCCGCCAACAATTTAAAATACAAATCAGACGCAATATCTAAACCTGCACCAAAAAACATTGCTATTGCAGTTCTTACAAAAAAGTATGCGCAGCCGACTCCACAAAGAACACCCATAAACGTACGCAGTCCATTACTTCCTGAACTCTCGTCTTCAGCCAAACCAGTTAAGGTAATTGCATCAGCATAAACAAGCCCTGGAATTAACACCAACAACATTAGTATAATATATTTTCTATTCTTCATTAATATCATAATCTGTATCAGCAATTTCTTCATCATCATCAGATGTTAATTCAATGTGTATCGCGTTATCATTTATACCAGCGATAGTCATGAGGTCTTCTAATTCATCTTCATCATTATCCTCTTCTACAGCAGATTCATCTTGGACTCCATTTTTAATACTATCCTCTTTTCCTAACTCTGCAAGATTATTGTTTTCTTCAAGAGATCCTACAACAGGACTTTCTTCTTCTGCATTAAACATGTCCGAATAATCTTCTGAAGACAAACCTGATTCAATACTTTCATTCTCTCCCTTTCTTTTGACAATTATAGAGCTCAAATCATGCTTTGAAAAGGTTATTTCATAATCCTTTATACTAACAACCATTTCCTTTTCCTTCACAAATGTCTTAAAAAATCTTTCCTTTAATTCCTTAAACTCGTCAACTTTGATTGGTACATCCATGTTTCCTTCAACCTGAATATTAATTTGACTTTCTACTTTCTTATTCTTAACGATCGTAGAAGAAATCACCAAAATCAGTATTATGCAAACCAATACAATTCCCAATAAATACAAATAATTATATTCCATTATAAATAATTTTCCTGTGCGTACCACTCAACCAATGCATAAAAGATCAATACCCATAAGAAGTGTTTTAATCCTAAAAACGATTTTCGCTTGTCTTCTGCGACAAACAAGTTCCATACAACTCCACCGCCATAAACCATAATAGCCCACCTCATAATTGTAAGCCCTGCCAATATTACTGTTTCCATAAAACAAATTTAGTTAAATGTTTAAGACCGTAATACATTGTATTACGATCTTATTAATAAATTCGATAAAACCACTATTTAACCCGATTTACTAAACGATTTTACTGTATTAACGATTTTCCCTACTTCCTGACCAGCTTTAGCTAGCCCTTCGTTCTTAGTTTTGGGAACATTTTGCTTATTTTCTTTTGCATCAGGCGTAAACTTATTGTCATTCTTTACCATGAACAATTGTTTCATCTTTTCAGGTGATACATCCAGTTTACCCAATAGTGATGTTTTCTCTTTCATTGATAAATGCGAATTCTTAATCACTTTGTTCACAAGAAACTTATCGCTGATTATTTGCTTATTCGGACCTACCTTTTTAAGAAAACCATTAAAATCCTTCTTGTCAATCAAGTTGCTTAACTCCATCTCTTTTTCCTTTGTGAGGTCAGGTGAACTTACTTTTTTATCCAAAGTCTTCGCATCAATTGACATTTTATTCTTGGATTCGTCATATGTAACCATCATTTCCTTGCCCTCAAATTCGTATTCCAAGGATCCACCAGCTAATAACTTGTTAAAATGATTCGCCTGAAGGTTTTTATTATCGATTGATTTAGGTATGGCAATTTCGTTCCTCGGAACTTCTATAATTTGATTCAGCTCCTTATCGAGTTTATAAATATGTACCTCCTTATCATCCCCATGCTTCACCGCAATCATTTTCCCAGCAAGTAATTGTTTCTTTTGTGAATCATCCTTTAAAACGGAAAATAATTTATCCTTTTTAGGATCAAACTTTTCCCTTCTTTCAACTATAGAAACCACAGACTTTCCATTTATTTGATTTACTATTAACTTCCCTTTAAAGGTTTTATCATCCACTTTAAAGTCTCGAAGTTCACTCCAACCCTTAGTTTTACTAAGGGTCTCAAAAGACTCTTTCGTAAAACCATTCTCTTCCATAAAATCCTTCTCACTTACTTTGTATTTTTTATACTTCAGCTCGCTATATCTTGTCCTTTCTCTTGAAAGTTCCTTATTCCAATCTTTTCTTGCATCTGCTTTGTCCAAATCGTTACGGCCAAGTACATTGCTTTCTTTATCTACAGCTTTCTTAAAGATCTTATTAAACCCTTTTCTTCCTATGAAAAACTCGATTAATCTTGCATTCGCAATTAATCTTCTAATAACACGCGTTTCTTTAATCAGTTTTAACTTTTTTCCCTTCGGTCCTTTTGTAAACTCCGAACCCACAGAACCCTCCATCTTTTTTTGCCAAAACGCCCTTCTATCTTCTTTATCAAAACCTTTCTCCTTAACTTCGGCATCCAACGCTTTATTGAAGATTTTTGAGAACTGTTTTGGCGTTAACACAGCTTTAAATAATTCTGCATTAGTAACCATTTTATTTAAAACAGCTGTACCGACTTCTTTATTTCCGCGTTCCTTAGCTAAATAATCATTCCATTTCTTTCTTTCTTGCTCCTTTTCAGCCCCTTTCAACCCTTGTGCTGTAAGTTCTGCTTCGACAGCAACATTGAATGCTTGGTTAAATTCTCTCTCGCCAACAGCTACTTCTAACAGATCCGCGTTTTCTACAATCTGCAAGACTAAAGACGTTGAACTATTCCCAAATCCATAAGTAGGACCGCTTGATCGCTTTTCAACTCCTTCCTTTGGAACTCCCGTCTTTTTCTCTTCAGATTCCTTAAATGCCTGATAATGCTTTTCAACTTTATCTAACATTCCTTCACTAATTAAAGCCTTAAAGTTTTCATTTTTCACCAAAGCCCCTAACACTTTTACATCTTCAATAACTTTCCCGTCTTTGTATACTCTACCGTCCACACCATATACGGTATAAGATGAAGAATCCAAAATCAGAAAGTCTATTTCATTTTTAGTTTTTCCACTATCCATATCTAATTTTTTGCTTTTTTCTTTATCTAAATCAGTAATACTAACAATCGTATATTCACCAGGCTCTCCATAATAGTCGCGCTCATAATCATCCATATTCCGATAGTTCATTGTATATCGACCATTAATATCATAATATACCACCTCTATACCGGTTCCTTCTTCTCTAGGTGCATAGTACTCGCTCATTTCTTGATAATACGCAGCTTCCTCCTCTGGAGAAACTTCTAAATCGCTTTCCTCTGATTGTCCATAATATATTGGACTGCCATCAGAATACGTGTCAATCGGAACCTCTCCGCTTAATTGTTCTGGACTATAGTCAAATAAATCAGGATCTATTTTCATATCGCTGGCTTTCTGTACGCTTTTATCAGCTTTAATGGCATCATAAAAATGTTCTCCCGTTGTTACACCTTTTTCGTTCATTCTCATACCAACATAATGATCAATAGGGTCTGTAAACCTATATTCTTTCATATTAATTCCATCCAGCGTATGCATTTTGTTACTTACCAATAATTCAGTACCCACATATTTCGCTACTGCTGCATAATCTTTTGTAGGAACATTCTTGTGTAATGTATGATTAGACCTTAAATGTTCATCTATTATAACCAAATCTGTAATATCTGATTCTCCTACTCCACGAATAATTCTAGGCTCACCAGTCAACTCATTATAAGATAAGTGCATATCTAAACCTATATCATATTTCTTTTCTGCCATAATTAATTTTCTATAATGCTACTATTTAATTCTTTTACTTGTTTAATAAAGAAGAGGCAGGGCAGTTAACCACCCTACCTCTACCCCTTCGCACGTTCTTACATGACTTTTCCTTTTGGCTTATTTTTGCTTCCAGCTGGCCTTCCTCTTTTAGCCTTTACTTTCTTATCCTTTTCAACTTCCGTCTTCTTTTCAGTTTTATTATCCAATTCCTTTGCCTTGTCCTTTGGCCCATTTTTCGGTTTATTATTAATAACCGTATCACCATTTTTATCAGCTAGACTTGTTCCCTTTTTTCCAACTTCAGGCGCTTGATACATTTCATCCGCTTTTACATTCTTTTTTGCTGATTCCTTTCTTCTCTCCATTGTCTTTTCGTCATAATTTATATCTGACGAAATTACACTTACAAACTTTTGCGTTTTATCTGTTCCTTCAATCGGCATACTCTTATGGATAACACCACCTTTTAACTGGATTGCCTCACCTTTCTTCATATCAGCCACTTTGTCCACGGTCTCTTTATCAAAAGAAACTACCTGGGTGAAAAGCGGATCTCTTTTTACCCATTTATCTGTTGCCTTATCCTTGTAATCATCATTAACTGCTATCCCTAAACGAACTCCCCTTTTTTGCTCCCCTCCATCCGTTTTTCCTTGTATATCGAATACTTCTGGATCCTTCGTTAAGTTACCTTTCAGTTCTATTGAGTTTGGTCGAAAATTCTTAAATTCAGTTGACTTACCTTCCTCGAACTGTACCTTTTTTACCGAAGATGGGTAAATTACATTGTTCTGATTAGTTTTATCACTACCATTTTGCTTATAAGTTCCAAAACTCGCTTTTCCAGCAATTTCTACGAAATCACCCTGATTAATTCCTTCCTCTTTTAATTGATCATACTTCTTACCAGTCACAAAAACATCCACAAATGTCTCTTTTACATTTGGAATCCTTTTTCCATTATCGTCCTTCTTGTTAACGTTTTGAACTTTCACTTTAAAGCCCATCCGTTTGTTAGCTTCATCATCTTTCGGCCAATAAACATTACCTCTTACGTACTGACTGTTTCTTGAAATTTTCTTTTCTTCAGAACTTTCGTTTTCTCTGTTCTTCTCTGACATAACACATTGTTTTAATTAAAAATTGTTTTTAATTAATCCAAACTTAGTCGCAAATAAAATGATGAGAAATCTATAATATAGATGATTCATTACTCCTTGTTACCATACCCAGTTTAAATTAAGACATAATAAAGATACGCATAAAATATCAAAATATGCGTATTTATACGTGATTTTTGACGAAAGAAAAATTTATTCTATCAAACATCAGAAGGGACGCCTCAGCGCCCCTTCCTTGTCTTAAAAAAACTGTTCATGACTCTCAACTAAGAATAGCTGAAGGAACACAAATCAATTATTTCTTTGTAAAGATACGAAAAACAACATACCTTTCCCTTACTCTCATTAATAATATCAAATATTTTAAACCATAACATTTTTATTTATTTTAACCCCAAATTCTACAGTTTTTTTTTCATAGGCCATAGTCAAATTGTTTTTCCTTTTTTTCTTTTGGCCACTTTAACGGTGATTCCCTTTTTGTAGGCAATTCAATAAAGTAAATCTCTTAGCATATACAAACGAGCTCCTGTTGTCGCTATTTTTAAATGACTCGATTAATTCTTTATTCAATACCTAGCAAACCACTCACTACCTAGTGGGCGATAGCACAAACCCCTTCCTGATCCGCGAAACCACTTCCGTTCTTTCCGGCATTTCCATGCTTCCAATTTGAAAAATACGAAAGACGTTTCTT
>CAKZPK010000435.1 GCA_937139035.1 uncultured Crocinitomix sp.
GATTCTTGTTTGTTTTTATAGACATTATTCATCCCATACTGGTAAGAACATTTTTTTTAAGCTTTAAAAGCGGTATTTTTTTGTCGAATTATGAAACTAGCGTGTGCTCCAGTCAAAATACCGATAAATCTCATGTTTTTAATTGATTTTGTAGGCTCATTTCCCCTGTAATACCCATCCTTTTAAAGGATTAGCTGAAATTGTTAATTACCTGTTGAAAACTACTTTCAAAACACCTTTGAAACCCCTATGATTCCACTTTGAATTTTTATCTTTGTTTGTTGTGATTTTACACATGCTTTTCCTCCAATGATTGGTCTTTGAGCTAATCTATTGATAGGGTATAATTAAAATAATTTATGAGCGAAGAAGGAAAAAAGAACGGCGGATATGACGCCGGTAGTATTCAAGCATTAGAAGGAATGGAACATGTACGCATGCGTCCTTCAATGTATATTGGAGATGTAGGCGTTCGAGGGTTACACCATTTGGTGTATGAGGTAGTCGACAATTCTATTGATGAAGCACTTGCAGGTCATTGTGATCATATTGAAGTAGTTATTCTTGAGGGGAATGGTGTTCGCGTTACGGATAACGGTCGTGGAATTCCTGTAGGAATTCATGAAAAAGAAGGCGTTTCTGCATTAGAGGTTGTAATGACAAAGATTGGTGCTGGAGGGAAATTTGATAAAGATTCCTATAAAGTATCTGGTGGATTACACGGTGTAGGTGTATCTGTTGTAAATGCATTGTCAAGACATTTACAAGCTGAGGTAAGGAGAGAAGGTAAACACTTTATGCAAGAATACGAGCGCGGTAAACCTTTATACGCAGTTAAAGAGGATGGTGTATCTACTGAAAATGGAACAACAGTTACTTATTTTCCAGATCCGCAAATCTTTGATCAGTTAGAATATAACTACGAGACGCTTGCTTCAAGAATGCGAGAGTTGGCTTATTTGAATAAAGGAATTACGGTTACATTAACGGATGAGCGAACTACGGATGAAGAAGGAAAACATAGAGAAGATGTTTTTTATTCTGAGGAGGGGTTAAGTGAATTTGTGAAATTCTTAGATGAATCACGTGAAGCTTTAATTGAAGATGTTATTCATATTGAAGGAGAGAAAAATGGAGTACCTGTAGAGGTAGCCATGGTTTATAATACTTCTTATGCTGAGAATTTACATTCTTATGTAAATAACATTAATACACATGAAGGTGGAACTCACCTTTCTGGGTTCAGAAGAGGTTTAACTGGTACCTTAAAGAAATATGCAGAGGAATCGGGTATGTTAGACAAATTAAAGTTTGACATTGCAGGAGACGATTTTAGAGAGGGGTTAACTGCCGTTATTTCTGTAAAAGTTCAGGAGCCTCAATTTGAGGGACAGACTAAAACCAAATTAGGAAACAGAGAGGTTAATGCTCCAGTTTCTCAGGCGGTTTCAGAAATGTTAACGGATTATTTAGAGGAGCACCCAAAAGATGCACGTAGAATTATTGAAAAAGTAATTTTAGCTGCAACAGCGAGACATGCTGCACGTAAGGCACGTGAAATGGTGCAACGTAAAAACGTTTTAACTGGTGGAGGACTTCCTGGTAAATTGGCAGATTGTTCGTCAAAAGATCCAGCTGAATCGGAAGTGTACTTGGTTGAGGGAGATTCTGCAGGCGGTACAGCGAAGCAAGGCCGTGACAGACATTTTCAAGCTATTATGCCTCTAAGAGGTAAGATTTTGAATGTTGAAAAAGCAATGCAACATAAAATCTTTGAAAACGAAGAAATTAAGAATATATACACCGCTTTGGGTGTTCGTGTTGGGACTGAAGAGGACGAACGCGCATTGAACTTAGACAAATTAAGATACCACACAGTAATCATCATGTGTGATGCCGACGTTGATGGTTCTCACATTGAAACGTTGATTTTGACGTTCTTCTTCCGTTACATGAAGGAGTTGATCGAAAAAGGATATATCTATATTGCTACTCCGCCACTTTACCAAGTTAAAAAAGGTAAAAAATCGGCTTATGCGTGGGATGATGATCAACGTGATAGATTGGTTAGGGAAATGAAAGGTTCTGGATCTGATTCAAGTGTTGGTGTACAGCGTTATAAAGGTCTTGGGGAGATGAATGCAGAGCAATTATGGGAAACTACAATGAACCCTGAAGCGCGAACATTACGTCAAGTTCAAATTGAAAACGCGATTGAAAGTGATCGTACTTTCTCTATGTTAATGGGGGATGAAGTTGCTCCACGAAGAGAATTTATTGAGAAAAACGCTAAATACGCAAATATCGATAGTTGATATTAGTCGTTAAAGATTATGTAAAGCCCTTGATATTTATTGTCAAGGGCTTTTTTATGTAATAGCCTGAGTTATTATTTCAACTCATGTAATTTTACTAAATTGTTTATTTTAGTTGATATTACTTATCTGCTCGAATATATTATGATTCTTTATCAGTCCAAAACTTTATCAATAGTTGCTTTATGTTTGCTTTTTTATTCATGCAATAATGAACATGAAAAGGTAAATGAACCAACCGAAAATCAACAAAATTATAATCCCAATAAATGGGATGAAATGGAGTGGGAGCAAACAGAAGAGGAATATCAGGAATCATTAGCTGAGCGTGAAAACGAATCAGTTTGGGAGTATCCAAAAGTATTAAGTAGTTCATTAAGAAATCTTCAATTAGTGCAAAATCCTTGGGAAGAATCGAGTTTGCTGTGTGCCGAGGATGAAGGCTTTTTATTAATCAAATTGGTTGATACGGAGGATTCTGTACAAAATTTAATAGCAATAAGTTCTTTTGAACGAAGAGGGAATGCATATGATGGATTTTATTTCTATCATTTTAACTTAAATGGAAAAATCTATTCCAAACATTTGCTAAATGACGGAGATTATCATATTCAAGATCGCAATAATTTTGAGCAATTGAATGATGAGATCCTATTTTATGTCAATCAAGATCAAGAAGATTTGTATAAGTATGATTTGCTAAAGCATTTTATTTCCAAAACATTAAATAATGGAGTGCATGAGTTTGACGATTCGAGAATAATTTATGGAGAATATCCTTCGCCATCAAAAAACAAAACCGTTGAATTTGTAAATAATGGTACAACGCTACTTTGTACAAACAAAAAGGGAAAGTCAGATACGCTAATAGCTCAAGAGTATTCAGGAAGTTGGTCCTTTGGGGAGGTGACTTGGTCGGCAGATGAAAATAAATTCTACTTTGATAATTCTGGAGCAGTGGCATGTATTTGGGAGATTGACTTGCTTGCAAAAACAATTGATAAAATAGTACCAGAACATCATGCACATTGTCCTGTTTTTTATCATGATAAAAATACTCTGGCAGTGTTGTTTTGTGAAAACGGTTGCGTGAAAATAACGCGAGAATTAGAGCATTAATTGAAGTTGTTTTTCTATAAAAAAAAGACTGCCCAATTAAATTGAGCAGCCTGTACCTGTTTCAACGACCAACCCCTCAGCCCTAGTTGAAACACCTTAAATATTATTTTTAATTGAATTAGACTTCTTCGCCTAATTGAAATTTCCTTTGCAAATTCATTACACCAAAATCTTCCATTAAAGTGAAGGTATATTCTCCCTCCTCAAAATTGTCTAATGCAATGTCAATATTGTATTTATGTTCTCCCATACTGGTGTGGTATGATTTAAAACTGTATACTAAGTTTCCGTTTTCATCATGTATAATTCCTGACATCATTGTACGCCGCGGAACTGTATAAGCAACCTGGGCAAATAAACGATTAGCAACTCCTGAAAAAACTTGGGTTGAATCTTCTTCATATAAAAATGAATACCACGGGATCTCAATTCCTAACATATCAGCAACAGATTGTCGTAAATCTTGTGTGTTTTCATCACCATAGGCCGGAATAGACCTTATGTCGTGCCCGTCTGAAAGTACCCAAACTGCATTTTGAATGGCATTGGCAGGGTAATCTCCCTCATTTACTTTTTGTGCTAAAGTTTGCCAATTATCGTCAGCCATTTTTCCCAAGCTGAAGCCTGAACTTGTACCTGGACCACTATTATTGCTTTGACAGCAAAAGCCAAAACCATTCATTGTTTTTGATTCATTTGCGGCCAACGCAAAATCCAATTCTTTAACAATTAAAATATCTTGCTCTTTAATATTGTTTGAGATTAATCTTCTTCCAGGTTCAACAAATCCAAACAGAGAATCGGAAGTATTGTTCCTTAATATAAAGCTTACGCACTCTTCAGAATGACCGCCAATGCCTTGGATTTGCACTTGTAGTTGGCCATTTTGCACCAATTGCTCAATTGAAGATGTGTTGTAGTTTGCATGCGCATTTGTGGTAAGAAATGTAAAAAAACTAAATTGTATTAGTACAAGTAGGTTAAGGGTGTGTTGCTGTTTCATGTGTCTAATTTTGGTTAAAAAATCAGATCCTGGGATCCGCTAATAAATAACTAGTTGATTAATTATTTAGTAGTGTTCCGTTTTTGTTTTTAAGCCACTTGCTGATTATATATTGTATAAGGTTTGATTTGGTTACAAAAAATTATTCAGACTCTTTTAAAGATTAAACCAACCAATTTTTTATTTTGCACGTTATTAAACTATATAGTTTAAATAAGCATTGAGACTGTAACCCTTAAGTTTACCAACTAAAACCGAAACCTACTTTATCATGAAAATCTTTTCATTCGCGTTATTAGTGCTGACAGGCATTTTTATTTCCCCTATTGCACAGGCACAATCAATAATAATTTACGACTATTTTGACACAGATCCAGAACCAACAGATTTGTCTGGAACTCTGGTTTATGCAATTCCTGATGGAGCTGTAAAAAGGTTTAGTATTAAAAATATGTCTGATTCGGTTTTCAATTTTAGAATTGAACGAGTGAAGATTGAGGAAACAGATGGTGTTTTTGATTTTTTAGCATGTGGGACTACAGAAGGTACGTCAACGGCATATTCATATGTGGATGTTTCTCCGAACGATCCATTTATTACTCCAGATACTTTTCAATTAGAACTAGATGTTGATGCCTATTTAGGAAGTCATTATTTACCGGGAGAATCGGTTGGATGTAGCCAATACCGCTATTATGTTTTAAATGATTCATCTGACAGAGTCGATTCTATTGATGTGCGTTATTGTTCGTCATCTGGTTTGAATGAGAATTATTTAGAGGTTTCTGTATATCCAAATCCTGCTCAAAACAATATTATTTTAGAATCCAATAACCCAATTAATGGCACTTTATTGATTCATGATTTGTCTGGGAGAGAACTTATAAATGAAAAAATTACAAATGCAGGAAAACATGAATTAAACATTTCAAATTTGGATCAAGGAGTTTATACATTGACTTTATTCGATCCAAATGGAAATAACACTATATTTAGTAGCAAACTCACAGTAAAATAACTCGACTTATGAAATATACCATTACTTCAATTTTAATTTGCTTCTGTTCTCTTTTTGGAGGTGCTCAATCTATAGCGATATATCATGAATATTTAGGTTTACCAATGGATGATGATTTGTCAGGAACAACCGTTGAAGTGTATTGTGATGGTACTAGCGATTGTTATTTTCTCTTTATAATCGAGAACTTAACAGATGAGACAATTAATATTGGACTAGAGCGACATAAAATAGTTGCAGCAGAAGGTTCAGAGGATTATTTGAGTTTTGGCATGTTTATAGACCCTTCCGAGTCTTATTCAGTAGAAGCTGTTTCACCTCATGATCCATTTGTTCCTGATTTAAGAGTTGATTTAGATACGAGTAGTTATGGCGTTTTATACCCATATTATAAGATCAATACCTCAATTGGTTGTTCGCAATACCGCTATTATTTTACAAATGAAGATAATGAACCTATAGATTCAGTAGACGTACATTTTTGCTCTACACTAGCAATTGATGAAGAAGCAAAGAGTCCCATTTCTATTTACCCTAATCCTACTCAAAATCAAATTACAATTGAACAGTCCGAAACTAGTTCAAGCACCCAATTACTAATTACAGATTTAGCAGGGAAAGTAGTTTATAAACAACTCATTCAAGGCCAAGCAAAAACAACAATTGATTTATCTATGTTGGATAAAGGACTGTATTCTGCTACCTTATTTGACCCGCTTCAAAATGAGCAAATATTCAATACCAAATTGGTGTTAGAGTAGTGTTTAATCCTCTAATATTTTGGCAATATTCGGCTTAAAATAAAGTTCAGATTTTAAAACCTTTCCATCTTCACGATAAATAGGTTTTCCATCAGCATCCAACTTGCTCATATTACTACGTTGAATTTCTTCAAAAACTTCTCCAATTTTATGTTGCATTCCATGTTTTAAAATGGTGCCACACAATATGTAAAGCATATCACCCAAAGCATCCGCTATTTCTACTAAATCTCCATCTTTAACTGCATCAAAATATTCTTCATTTTCTTCACGCATTAAATCAAACCTTAGTTTTCCTTCTTTCGGAGAAATTTCATGTGTTGGAGCGTTTTTATTTTCGATCCCAAAGGAGTTGTGAAATGTTTCAACATGCTCAATAACTTGAGCTAAAGTGATGTTTTTGGCCATTATTTTTTATTTTTGGTAAATATAATTGAACCAATTATTAAAAAGGAATTCATGCGACAGCTTTTACTAACAATATGTTCACTTTGCTGTTTTGCTGCTTTCAGTCAAAATTTCTATCCACCTATAGTTAACTATTCTGTTAAAGATTTTGGGAAATTGAAAAATCCTGAAAATTACTGTGTAGTGCAGGACCACCGTGGAGTAATGTATTTTGGTAACTCTCATGGGGTATTGGAATTTGATGGTGAAAAATGGTCTTTTATTCAGGTTGGAGTAGGGTCATTTGTACGTTCTTTAGCGGTTGATAATTCTGGAATAATTTATGCGGGAATTTATGGCGATTTCGGATATTTCACACCAGACGAAACGGGGCAACTCTATTTTGAATCTTTAATGGACAAAATACCTGAAGATGACCAATTCTTCAGTAATGTATGGAAAATTCATGCTACTAATAATGCCGTTTATTTCCAAACAGAAGAGGCATTGTTTGAATATATTTTAGCCGAGGAAAAAATCAACGTTATTTATCCTGAAACAAGTTTTCATACAAGCTTTTTGGTAGATTCCACGATTTATTTACGCCAACGTGAAGTAGGGATTGTTGAATATAAGAATGGTGAATTAATTCCTTTGAAAGGAACGGAAGACTTCATGGATTATGGAGTTTTTGGAATGCATTTATTGGAGGATGATTCTTTGCTCATAATAACGCAAGAATTAGGTTTTTATAAATGGCATAATGATAGTATTCGTCCTTTGCCAGACAATAATGCCATACCGTTAACTGATTTGGGAATCTTCGGATCTATTTCATTATCTGATGGTGACTTGGCGTTGAATTCATTTACTAACGGTTTAGTAATTGTTGATGTAGAAGGGAATATAAAGCGAAAAATTGATCGTAGCATTGGCATTCGGTCTGATATGGTGCAATATATTTATCAGGATAGAGATTTAAACTTATGGTTGGCGTTGGAGAATGGAATATCGAAAGTGAATTATCATTCGCCGTTGTCCTATTTTAATGATAAGACTGGGGTAGAAGGAAATGTTCAGGCAATTATCCGATATAAAGGAGACATATATATTGGAACTTCATCTGGATTGTTTATTAAAAATGATGGTTTGTTCGGTACACGACGATTTGTAAATACAGGGATTGTTAAGGATCAAGTTTGGGATTTTGAAATTGTTGACAATAGTTTAATTGTGGCTACAGCTAACGGAATTTTTAAAACAGATAATGGCAGTAGTTTCTCACAAATTAATAGAGAGCAAACCAACACCATTATTTATCGTGAGAATAGACGAGATTATATAGCTGGCGGACCACGCGGGATTTTTGCTTATGATAATCGATTCAACGAGAAATGGTCATATCCGTATAATTTTTCAACGTTTTTTGGTGGTGAGATTGATCCTAAGAATGACAGTATAATATGGTTTGGTACGACTAAGTCAGGAGTTTATCGCTTAGTTGAAGATCCTACAGAAGGATTTGCTGTGGATAGCTATGGTGATTTTGCCGGTTTGTTAGATGACCTTGGTAAACCTATTATTTATGAGGATAGCCTGATTTTTGGAGCAAAAGATGGCTTATATCATTTTGTGCATGAAGATATAATGCGCGAAGATTTGAAAGATCAACTAACTCCTGAAGAATTAGCGGACCCTATCTTTACTAAAGGAATATTTGAACCTTATTTATTAAATGATTCGTTGTTTAACGGACAATTTCTTTTACTGGAAAAAGGAAAGCATAGAACTTGGTATTGCAATGAGTTTAAAATTGGTTATTACGATCATAACACCAAACAATTTAAGAATAGACCTTTCTGGGGAATTGATTATGGAAGAATCAATCAGTTTTATTTAGAGGATGACGGAGTGCTTTGGATTGGAGCAGCCGAGGGATTAATACGGTACGAAAAAAATAATCTAAAAAAGTATGAGTCACACTTTTATTCATTAATCCGCCGAGTAGAATTAACAAAGGGAGATACTTTATTTAATGGAGTATTTGTAAATGAGAATGGTGGTTTTTCAATTCAGCAGAATCCAGATAATATTCCACAAGTAATTTATGCTGAAAATGATATTGAATTTCTATTCTCTGCACCTTATTTTGAAGATGAACACCAACCAGAATATAGATACATTTTAGAAGGTTATAGCGAAACTTGGTCTGAGTGGAGACCAAAAAGCTTTGCAGGTTATAATAATTTACACGAAGGAGAATATACCTTTAAAGTGGAGGCACGAAACATTTACGGACAAATTAGTGAACAGGCTGCATATTCATTTGTTGTTTTGCCACCTTGGTACAGAACAACCTGGGCTTACATTCTTTATGTTTTTGTATTTATCTTGGTTTTATTATTAGGTGTACAAATAAGCTCAAAACGTTTAAAAGCCAAAAATGCTTGGTTAGAAGGAGTCGTGGAGGAGCGAACAAAAGAGATTTCTCAAAAGAATGTTGTCTTAGAGCATCAAAAAAAGGAAATTGAAGATAGTATTAACTATGCGCAAAGAATTCAAGAAGCCATTTTACCGCTTGAGGATGAAATGAAAAAATGGATTCCAAATTCCTTTGTATTGTTTAGACCAAAAGATATTGTTTCTGGAGATTTTTATTGGTTTTTAGAGAAAGATAATAAGTTGGTGTTTATTTGTGCGGATTGTACAGGTCATGGAGTGCCAGGTGCATTCATGAGTATGATTGGTTCGGATAGGTTGAACAATATTGTAAGTGAAAATCGAATTGTTTCTCCTGGTGCTATTTTATCAGAACTGAATCGAGCCATTAAAAAATCGCTTAAACAAGATGGTCAAAAGAACTCAACTCGTGATGGAATGGATGCTGCCGTATGTACGATAGACTTGGATACTAACACTATGTTATATGCAGGAGCGAATAGACCATTATGGATGGTAAAGGATGGTGAGTTAAATGAGATAAAAGCAACGAAAGTAGCCGTGGCTGGTTTTACGCCAGATGATCAGATTTACGAAGAACATGAAATTGCCATAGAACCAGGTGTTAAATTTTATATGACCACAGATGGATACGCTGATCAGTTTGGTGGGCTTAAAAACAAAAAATATAAGGTTAAAAGCATGAAGACATTTGTAGCCCTTCATTCAAATAAATCGTTTGAAGAACAAAAAAAAGGGGTAGAGGCGGAGTTAATGGAATGGATGGGAGAGTTTGAACAAGTTGATGATGTTTGCGTGATAGGTTTCGAACTGTAAGAAACCTACATGCAGTTTACCCTGAGTATGTCCAAGGGCGATAGTTCAAGAATTATAAGAAAGATATTTTAGCGGTGTACTATTAACGCATCAAAATTCAATAGAAATTGAATGCTAATTAAAGCCATTTAATCGCTTATACTTTTGAACAAAAAAGATTTCATAAAAAAAGTGCAAAAAAAACTAAGCGTAGTTTGTGTAATATAATTTATTCTTCGTAATATTGCACCCCCGTAAACAAGGGAACAAAGATTATTGTCATGAGTAACATTATAAGAGATTTACAAGCGGAGCTTTCTCCAGCTAATAATATTCCTGATTTTAAAGCAGGTAGCACAATTACTGTACACTACAAAATTAAAGAGGGAAATAAAGAAAGAATCCAAACATTTCAAGGTGTTGTGATTCAAAGAAGAGGTTCTGGAGCAACTGAAACATTCACTATCAGAAAAATTTCTGGAAATATTGGTGTTGAAAGAGTGATCCCAGTACAATCTCCTTTTATTGAGAAAATTGAAATCAACAAAGTTGGTGCTGTAAGAAGAGCAAGAATTTATTACTTCCGTGAAAGAAGAGGTAAATCTGCAAGAATCAAAGAAAAAAGAAGATTCGTTAAATAATATTAAACCACTAGGTTTATTGAATCCCGTCTTAGCACTGCTGAGATGGGATTTTTTTTGCTTCAGAAATAATAGTAAGTTTAAACTATTCAATTAATTGGTTATTTTTATTCTAGTCAACTCAATTATTTATGAAGCTTACTTCAAAAAATAATTTTCTTCAATCATTATCAAAGGGTGCGTATGTTGTCTTATTATTAATATGCTTCATTTTGTTTTCATGCATTAATAATCAAAATTTTCCAGAAGAAGTACTCAAAGAGTATTTTGTAAGTGTAAATAGTTGTAATTATGAAAGAGCTCAGGAACTTTCCGTAGGTGAAGCATTTGATGCAGTGAAATATGATATGAAGGATAGTTGTGAGGTTATTGAGGTTGAAATAGTATCTGTTTCATGCAAAACTGAAGGCAATAAAGCAACATGTGATATAAAAATCAAAAGAGACGTTGGTTCTACAGCTAAGGAGACTTATACTTATTCGTTAGTGCAAAAAGACGGTGAATGGAAAATTGCTGATCTACCGGAAGGTTTTATTTTGTCTAAAGAATAAATGAATTCAATTTTACATGATACTGCTTCAGAAATATAAGCTGCTGTTATAAGGTTCTATATCTTCCAAAAGTAACTCCGACATTATTTTGCTTATAGTTGGGATTACCTGTGCCAAAGGTGGTGTCATAATTAATGCCTAATCTGAATCGAAAACCATTTTCGTTTCCTGCTAAAACGCCTGCTTGATGTGACATTCCAAAATCTAGTAAAGGATCCTTTTCAGTAGTTCCAAAAATTCCAAATCCAATTTGATGATAGCACCCAAAATTATCAGAGATTTTAAATTCACTAAACCAACCAATATTACCGCTTCTGAATTGAGCAAAATTGAAGATTTCGTGTTTGTCATATGTTGAATAAGGTAAGTCAAAATCAATGCTTTGTTGGCGCCTGTTCTTGTTTCTTGAAGCTCCTTCAAGAAGCGTCAAAACTAATCCACCTCGATAGGTAGGATTTGTTATTGCGTATATTCCAAGGCTAACACTATAACCAAAACTAAATCCTGGAGAATTTGTGAAATCTTTAAATGAAATAGAATGTCTGCCCAAAGTACCACTAATTGAAATGAAAGCTCGAGGGGGTGAGGGAGAAGGTTGGGTAAATGCAAACTGCGTTAATGAAGAGAGAAGTAGGCAGAGGATGAGTTTTTTCATTTCTAGTTTAAATTACAAGAATTTTTATTAATGGTGTAGGAAAGTAAAGTCGCTATTTGAACCCAATACCTTACAGGTAGATGTTTGAAAAACGCAATAAATAAGAACTACAAAATGGTTAACTTTAATTATTGTAGAATAAATTAGTTATAAAATGAATGTATCTATTTATGTTGGGGCTTATGATTTGAATACTCAAAAATTTATGAGTGATCTGCATGAATCATTAAAAAAGCTGAGTACTTTTCTTTCGCAAGATTTTGGAGGTGAAATGGAAAATTTATGGATCGAAATAGAGTTGTCATCTATGATTGCAAATGTTAGACCTGTGTACAAATTTCGATTTCAGAAAAGAGTTGCGGGTAAATTAGGTATCTCAGGAGAAAAAATGCCGGATGATAATAATGTTGGTCATTATAGTGTTAGGCCCAATTTTACTGAACTTCATAAGGTAAATGATGTTTTGGAATTTTTACTAAAATTAGTGTTCCAATCAACGGAGGTTTTATTTGAAAAGAAAAAGAAATTTCCAAATTTGGATATTAACCTATTTAGAGGTGAGTTTATACGGGGCGCAGCTAGCTTAGGCTATGATTTAAATTAAGAAACGGCAACATGTTTTAGCTACATTCAAGTAATAAACCTTAACATTATTCTTACCTTTAAAAAGATGAAATATTTACTTATAACACTATTTACAATCCACTCTATTGCGAGTACAGCGCAGATTGTTATAAGTGAAGCACAATCTTCAAATGGGGTTACCCTAGCGGATGAAGTGGGAGAGTTTGATGATTGGATAGAACTTCATAATCCTTCAAACGACTCGATTGAAATTGGAGGTCTCGTATTAAAAGATCAATTAGATACTTGGATAATACCTGCAGAAGAATCATCAACGCTAATTCCTCCTGATGGTTACTTTTTATTGTGGGCAGATGATCAAGAGTTTCAAGGCCCTTTTCATACAAACTTCAAGCTCGCTTCAGGTGGTGAATTTTTAGGGCTTTATGAAAGTGATGGAATAACAGTAATTGATTCGGTTACTTTGCCGCCAATGGAGTCTAACGATAGTTATATAAGGTGCATTGCTGGATGGACAGAAACGAATGAACCCACTCCATTATCGGCAAATGAATGTACTCTGGGGTTTGCTGAAGATTTAAATTTCAAAGAGCTAGTTGAAATCACTGTGGCTAATAATAAATTGAAAGTAAATATTCTTGACAATTTTGAAGATGCAGTAATGCTTTCAATTTATTCGATAGATGGAAAAGAAATGATGAAAGAACCTATAGTTGATGCAAATACAATTATAAATCTTGGCGCGTTAGAAAGTAATATTTATGTTGTAAATATTACTGTGCATAACTCGAGTTATTCAAAAAAAATAGTACTCAGGTAACTATTTGTATGAATCACCCAGTTCAATAAAATACCAATGTTGAATAATACAGAGCAACATATCAAAGAAGCTTTAAAAACTCTCTCACAAAGAGTCAACGAGTTTTGTTTGTTTTATAAGAACGACAAGAATTATAATAATATGATCTATGCTAAATGGTCTGCTAAAGATGTTTTAGGACATATCACTTTTTGGCATGAGAGTTTTGCTAGAAACTTAAAAGATTTATCAGATGGGGTGAAACCGAATCCATTAAAGGGCAAGTTGTCAGAGGTAAATCATATGAGTGTGGAGTCAACTAGAAATGTATCGATTTTAGAATTGATTATAAGGCTAAAGACCGCACAAAAAATAATCGAAAAACATATCACAAATACAGCTGTTGAAAACATTCCTTATAAAAAAGGATCAAGAGATTATAACAGATTGGAGCATTTACAAATTGTAGAAAATCATATCAATCGCCATCTTAAGGATCTAAAGAAGCCTTGAGTTTATTCTTAGGTGAAATTTTACATAAATTAGAGTATGAAAAAGTAGCTTTTAGCTTCATAAAGGCTTGGAAAATGATTATCTTTAAGAGAGAACTCATTTCAAGTAAAAAAGTAATTATGACAGAGCTAATAGAACTAAATTCAGAGAATATTTCGACAGAACATATTTGTTGTGCAATATCCGATAAAAAATGTGTAGATAGTTATCAAGCTAAAAAGGATTGGTTAACGAAAGAATTTAATAATGGATATGTATTCAGACGAATTAATGAAAGAGCGAAAGTGTTTATGGAGTATGGGCCAGCTGAAAACGCCTGGATTCCTATTACTGCGCCCAATTATTTAAATATTAATTGCTTTTGGGTATCTGGTAAGTACAAAAAAAACGGATACGGAAAAGAATTGCTTCAGCAAGCAATTGATGATGCTAAACGGCAAGGGAAGGATGGTTTAGTGACGGTGGTAGGAACCAAGAAGTTTCATTTTATGAGCGATACAAAGTGGTTTTTGAAACAAGGGTTTGAGGATGTTGAAAGAACCTCTAGTGGCTTTAGTTTGTTGGTGAAAAAATTAAATCCAAAAGCTGAAATGCCAACCTTCAACGCCTCAGTTAAAAGTGGCGAATGTGCTGAGAAAAACGGAATCGTAGTTTATTATTCGAATAGATGTCCGTTTGCAGAGTTTCATGCAAAAGAATCATTGACGGAAACGGCAGAAAAAAGGAACTTACCTTTGAAAGTAATAAAGTTAGAAACTATGGAGGATGCGCAGAATGCACCGAGCCCCGCAACCATTTTCAGCCTGTTTTTAAATGGGAAATTCATGACGACTGATATTAGCGTTTGTATGGATAAACGTTATGATAAGGTGATGAGTAAATTAGTAGATAAGTAGCGGTGTTCTTGTAAAAGTCTGAGAATGGAAAAATCGTATCTTTAATCTATCATAGCGTATTTTAGAATGAATAGTATAAAGGCAGAATATAGAAAGAGCATTTATGATAAGTCACATGATTTTTTGAACATTATTATTGATGGTCAATCTTTAGATGTGTTGTTAGATAAATGCATGCCTAATCGAATGATTAATGGACTTATTCCAACACTTCTTTTTAGAATGGAAAGGGATGTTGAAAATGAAATTGTATGGGATCGAATTTTACCTAGATTAAAACATAAAGTGAATTGTCCTATTTTGATGTGTCCTGATGATTTAGATTTTAGTTGTACAATAATTACAGTTGAGGTTGAATATACTGGCTTAACTTATATTTGGAAGAATTTTGCGTTTGATAGAACAAAAAATGTTTATCAAAACCCAGAGTGGATCGGAAGAAACAAAGAGTTTATCACTGGGGGAATCTCATTTGAGTTTGAAATGAAAGCATATAATGATTTTGTGCAGACCTTTCAAAACCAATATGTAAAAGAACAAGAGGAATGGACTGAGAAGTATCCAGAAATTAAATATGCTTTACCTTGGTAAATAATTCTTATAAATCAATGAATAAAAAAATAACTCAAAAAATAATTGACGTTTGCAACGAGAAAATTGAAAAAAAAGGAGAGAATGTTGGCCTTTCTTTTTATGCTTTTTTTGCCAATAAAAATGATAATCCAGAATTGCTAATGGAAGTTGCTGAATGGTGGATAATGAAGCATAAACTGGATCATTTTGAAAAGGCTTTAAAGATTAAAGGTTTGGTGAAGGCTGAGATGGCTTGAAAAAAGGAATATGGAAGGAATTACTTTTATAAAAAATTGTATTGATGATCCAGCAGGTCTTTATGAGTTGTTGGATAGAGGTGTGGATTGGGATACTCGAATGAAGGCCCGAAAAACTGCAAGTTTTGGTGTTGCTTATAATTATTCTCAAATGAGTTATGCCGAACGTGAATTTTTGCCTGAACTCCAATTGTTAGTTGAGCTAATTGAAGAAAAAATTGGTTTTAAACCAAATAATTGTCTCATCAATTTTTATGCTGATGGTAAATCAACCATGGGTTGGCATTCAGACCAAATAGATATTTTGAATGAGGAAACAGGAGTCGCTATTATTTCATTGGGAGACACACGATCACTAAGGTTTAGAGAAATTGCGAATAAAGAAAATAAGATAGATTATTTGTTACCTGCAGGCTCATTAATTTACATGACACAAGAGGTTCAAAAATTTTGGCAACATTCAGTACCTAAAGCGCCAAATTGTAAAGGACGAATGAGTTTGACTTTTAGGAGTATAAGGTAACTTTTTATACGCTTACAACCGCTGCAATGGAGTCTTAACGCCATCCACCAAACTATAGCACTCTAACTTATCTTTGAAAACAGAAGATTTAAAAATTGAGCGATTCATTAACATTCGCACACATTCCTGAACGCCCTCCACAATAGAAGGGTGGGGGTGCACTAATTCCGAAAGTTCTGCTATTCCGCGATCCATTTTAATGAGTAAGGCTACGGCTTGAATCGCGCTTGAAGCGTGTTCACCAACGGCGCGCATTCCTAATATTTTCATTTCTGAATCATTCGTTACTATGATCTTAAAGAAGCCTTGCGTTTTTCGCATAGCAATAGCCCTAGCCATTACTGAATAATCTAGTTTTACAACCTTACAAGGTATGTTTTGTTCAATGCATTGTTTTTCATTCATACCAACTGCAGCAACCTCAGGTTCCAAAAACATTATAGTACAAATATTGTCGTAAGAAAGTGGTGTTGATTTTTTATCAAACATTTTCTCAACGGCGTGGCGTCCTTCAATTTCGCCCATGTTAACTAATGCAATTCTTCCAGAAACATCTCCTACAGCATAAATGTTAGGAACATTGGTCTGCGTATCAGCATCACCAATATGTCTGCCATTAGCGCCTTTGTTTATTCCAACATTTTCTAATCCAATATTATCGTAATTTGAAACACGCCCAACAGACAATAAAGCTTTTTCTACTCGAATAACTTCCGTTTCTCCGTCGCATGTAATTTCATATTCTACTTCACCATCTACCACTTCCATGCGGTCTAACTGTGCCTTATGATGAATTGTTACTCCGTGTTTTTCTAAGTTTTCAGATACCGTTGTAGAAATATCATCATCTTCAAAAGGTAAAATATGATCTGCACGATCAATTAAATAAACTTTTGTTTTACCAAAATTAGAGAATATTGTAGCGTATTCACAACCAATCACCCCTGCACCAACAATTACCAAACTTTTAGGGTAATCATCAATCATATCTATCCCATCACTCGTAAAAATCGCTTTTTCATCTGCAATAATATTAGGGAGCTTACGAGGTCTACTTCCTGTAGCTATAATTATAAAATCTGTATTTAGTATGGAATCTTCTTCTCCCTCTTTGCTTATTGAAACCTCATGAGGGCTGACTATTTTCCCAAACCCACGGCGATATGTAAACAAGTCTGCGCGTTGGTTTTTGAGTAATTTAATGTGGCAGGAATATTGGAATTTACGCTCGAAAATAGCTTCGTCCAAGGTTTTTCTTACTTCTTCCCAAGAAATTTTAAATGGATCTCTTCCAATCGAAATGATTGTTTCATTAACATTCTTAACTCGTTGCGATAATTCCCAAAGTGTCTTTGAGCTAAGGGCGCCATGATAAACTCCGGCACCACCTACTTTTTTAGCTTCAATTAAACATACCTTTTTGCCAAAATCAATGGCACGCATTGCTGCTGCATAACCTGCAGGCCCTCCACCTATTACTACCAGGTCAAATTTATTGTCACTCATGAATTAAATTTAATAATGAAATATAACAATTTATTCTCGCACTTTTACATTAATGCAGATTTATCAATTGAAATTTACGACCTTTGTAAATGTGAAAGATGAACTCCAACAAATTTTAGACAATGGCAAGGCCAATGAGAAGGAAAATGCAGCCTTTTTAAAAAAATTAAAAAAACAATCGAAAAGAGCGATTGACCAAAGTTTTCACAAAGAGCATGATGCTATTTTTAATAAAGTTGATTGCCTAGATTGTGGAAATTGCTGCAGTACTACAAGTCCTATTTTTACAGATCAGGATATTAAGCGTTTGTCCAAGCTGTTTAAAATGAAACCTGCAAAGTTTATTTCAGAATATTTACGTCTCGATCCGGAGGGAGATCATGTCTTAAAATCGTCTCCTTGTCCTTTCTTAATGGATGATAATAAGTGTTTTGTATACGACGTCAGACCACAGGCTTGTAGCGAATATCCGCATACAAATAGAAAAAATATGTATCAGATTTTAGACCTGACACAAAAGAATACACTAGTATGTCCTGCTGTTGCACATATCGTTGGGCATTTAAGAGATGTGGCACCAAAGAAAAAGTATCCCTGATTAAGAGCATATTAATTCTAATTTTTAAGATCAAAATGTGCTAATTCTTTAATATTTTTTTATCTTTCGGGTGTAAAACATGTGATCAGATAACCTGATATGTTGCAAGGTAATACTTTAGTTGACAAATGTAACGCTCAATTTCAGAAGATTTTTGGCGAGTTTAACATCCAAGCGGATGGTAAAATTATAGTGTCCCATTTTGGAGAGTTCTCACAAGACCTTGTTAATTCCCTAACCACCAGTATTGAAGAAATGATGCTTGATTCAGGTGACAAAAAAGGGGCTGTAAAGCGCATGTTTAGTATTCTTGTTGAAGGACTTCAAAATATTCGTATTCATGGTGAACGTGATTCTGATGGGAACCAAGTTTCTTTTTTGATTGTGCTTCAAAATGAAGAAAATTACAAGGTTACTTTTGGTAATTTAGTTAAGATTGATGTGGAAAGTAAATTGTCACAACGAATTGACGAACTAAATGACATGGACCGAGATGGTGTGAAAGGTTTGTATATGGAAACATTGTCAAATGGTATCATGTCAAGTAAAGGAGGAGCTGGTTTAGGCTTTATTACCATGTCTTTGAAATCCAATAATAGAATTGGACACGAAAAAATCCAAGTTTCAGATGATTTGGTGTTTTTTACACAAAACGTATTAATTAATCGTGTAAAAAAATAAAACGGCTCTAATTTTAATCAGAACCGTTGAACTCTTTATTCTTTCCTAATTTGATTGTTATTTATCAGGAAGTGCTTATAAATAATACTTGAAATTTATTCTGCAGGTACTTTGTTTACCAATCGTTCATATATCGCCTGATATTTTGGTAATATATTTTTTAAACTAAACTTAAGTGAATGATCATAAGCTTGTTGCTTGTATTGTGCAAGAGTTTCATCAGATTCTAAAATTTTCATTGAGTTCAAAGCCATATCATCAATGTCACCTACATTACTTAAAAAACCAGATAGACCGTGCTCATTAACTTCTGGCAATCCGCCAGTATTGCTTGAAATAACTGGTACACCAGATGCAAGAGCTTCTAAAGCTGCCAATCCAAAACTTTCGGTTTGTGATGGCAGTATAAATAAGTCACTAATGCAGTAAATTTCTGATGCGGTTTGAACATTACCCAACATTTCAACATCTCCACACACTTTTAATTCTTTACACAATTGCTCAATTTTGAAGCGCTCTGGACCATCTCCTGCTAAAATTAATTTTGCTGGCGTCTTTTGTCTTATTTTTTCAAATACGCGCACAACATCCTCAATTCGCTTCACCTTTCTGAAGTTTGAAACATGGCTGATGATACGTTCACCGTTTGGGGCGATACTTTTTCTGCGAGATAAATCGTCTGGCTTTGGTTCGTTGCAATAGTGCGTATGCTCAACAAAGTTTGGAATTACTTCAATATTATTGGTGACAGAAAAGTGACGGTAGGTGTCTTTTTTTAAACTTTCAGAAACAACAGTTACTGCATCTGATTCATTAATACTAAAGGTAATTACTGGCTCAAATGCAGGATGTTTACCAACAAGTGTTATGTCCGTTCCATGCAGTGTTGTAATGAACGGAATGTCAATATTATGTGTTTTTAAAATTTGCTTTGCAAAGTATGCTGCAGATGCGTGTGGAATAGCGTAATGACAATGTAAAATATCTAGATTCTCATAGCGTGTAACGTCCACTAACTTACTTGTAAGCGCTAATTCGTATGGTTGATAATCAAAAAGTGGATAATCAAATGGGCGCACTTCGTGGTAACGAATATTCGGTAAAAAATGATCTAGTTTTACAGGATGATTATAAGAAATGAAATGAATTTCATGTCCTTTTTCAGCCAATGCTTTTCCTAGTTCTGTTGCGACAATGCCGCTTCCCCCAAATGTAGGGTAGAGTACGATACCAATTTTCATTTAATAATCTTATTTTAATGCTGTCAGAAATTCAATGTTCTTCGATAATTCAAATTAAGGACGAAATAAAAGAGCTTTGCTTACAATTGAATCGAACTAATTCTGTAGATGCAAAGTTAAGCATCCAATTCCTGAATTTTTAATTCTGGAAGCAATTTTTATATCATATTATTGGATTAAAAATCTGCAGCCTGATAAATAGCGTCTTGAATACGTGTTCGAATATTTTCACTTGTAATTAACCAATTTTCAGCACTTGGATAGACACGATTACTCAAAAATACATATACAATGCCTTTTTCAGGATCTGCCCAAGTTAAGGTTCCTGTAAAACCTGAATGTCCAAAGCTACTAAGTGATACCTTATCGCATGTAGGACCGCCTTGCAAAGATCTAACGGGTTTGTCAAATCCAGCGCCTCTCCTGTTGGATGGCGCAAATT
>CAKZPK010000436.1 GCA_937139035.1 uncultured Crocinitomix sp.
AATCTGGCATTAGATTTCTAGCTTGATTAACTATTGATTCTGCCACCAACGAAACTCCCCTTTCCTACTCCTAATAAGTTCGGTTTTATAAAACAGAACTTTTCTTGCATTTAGACGAAATATATTTGTCTAAAAAACTAATCATGAGTAATAACTCAATTGTAGAAAGAAAATGCTTGAACTGCGGCACTTGGAATAAAAATGAAGATTTCTGCATCAGCTGTAAAACAGCCATTTCTCCAAAAGAAATTATAAAAATAGAAGAAGAGGAAAAACGTTTGGAGGAAACCAACAAGCCCAAAGACAAATTTGAAGTTTTTGCAGAAAAACTAAAAGAACACAAATATTTCATAGCTCGATTAACATACAAAATTGGTCATTCAATAGGCATTGTTTTAGCAGGAATTGGCGCAATACTAGCTTGGGTAGTCGCCATGATAAATGCATAAAGTCAATTTTAACACTCTCCTTAAAATATAGGATATGAATCTTCTCAATAAACAGGCTTTAAATCACATATTGGTAAACAACCTTGAATATTTATACATCAAACATGGAAATGGTCCAGTTATATTCTTTTTGCATGGTTTTCCAGATTCAGCATATACATGGAGTATTATTATTGATGAGCTTTCAAAAAATTATACATGCATTGTTCCTTTTTTAAGGGGGTATTACCCTACTGAAATTCCAAAAGATGGCGATTATTCCATGACCACAATTGCTACAGATATAAATAAAATAGCCTCAGCTCTTGACATAAACACGTATAGCGTTGTTGGACATGATTGGGGAGCGACTGTGGCTTATACAATGGCCAATATGTTCCCCAAACGAATTGCAAAAATTTGTACTATTGGAATGCCTCATCCTAAATTTTTGAAACCAACATTTTCTTTATTGTATAAGGCAAGACATATTATATATCTCATGAATGAAGAGAAGTCTGCCAAACGAGTAAGCAAAAATCACTTTCAATATTTAACAAAACTCTATAAAAGATGGTCTCCAAACTGGAAAGACTATAACAAGACTCGTGACCAAATAATGACAGATTTCAGCAAAGAAGGTCGTATAAAAGCTGCACTGGGGTACTATTGGCAATTAAAAAACAAAGCCGATAACTTAGAAAAAAGTAAAATTTATAATCAACTTCCACAAGTTCCTTTACTAACGCTTGTAGGTAAAAAAGATGGAACTGTAGTTCTAAAACAATTCAAGCAGATGGAGCGAGAATTAAAATCTGACTTTAAACTTTTCATTCATCCTACAGCAGGCCACTTTTTGCATCAAGAAAATCCTCTATTTGTTATTAATGCGCTAAAAATGTTTTTCGCAAAAAATAAAGGCTACTAAATTTCTGCGGGAAAATTAGTTGAAATTATCTTTTCCGTGAGAGTTCTTAGGAAATAGAGATAGATATAATAAAGATGTATCTTTATTCATAACTTAACTAATACTTCAAATGGCGGAAAAAGAGGATAAAATAGAGATTGCATTTTTGGACCATGTTGCAATTCGTGTTTCAGATATTGAGGCTTCTGCCAGTTGGTATGAAAAAGTGTTAGGGCTTAAAAGATATCAATTGCCTGAGTGGGGAGACTTTCCAATCTTTCTACTCTCAGGAAAGTCTGGAGTTGCATTGTTTCCTGCAATTTCAGCTGACACAGAGCTTGATTCATCTTCGAAAAACGTTAAAATTGATCATTTTGCTTTTAATGTAACAAATGAAAACTTCATAAAAGCTAAAAAGAAATATACTGAATTGAATTTGGAATTTAATATTCAAGATCATCATTACTTTGATTCTATATACACTAAAGATCCGGATGGCCACACGGTTGAATTAACAACAATTAAAGTAAATGAAAGTGATTTTTATAAATAAAGCAAGGCCTTGCAAAAAATAAAAGCCACAGCTTGGAAGCACCGCTTAAATTCCTAGTTTTGTTTTCAGCAATATATTTGATTAGAGACTAAAAAATATGCAAGAAATAATTACTTATAGCTTATCAGTATTTATGGGCTTTTTTGCGATCATGAATCCTATCGCCAATACTCCAATTTTCCTTGGTTTGGTAGAAGGAGAGGATAAGGAAACAAAAAAGAAAATTGCAAAAACGGCATCTATTACAGCATTTATCATAGTTGTTGCTTTTATTTTAGGTGGGAAATATATTTTTGAACTATTCGGAATTACCATCCCGGCTTTTAAAATAACAGGAGGAATTTTAATTTTTTATGTTGGTTTTGAAATGTTAATGTCCAAAAAGTCTAAAATTCATAGTAATTCCAGTCCAGAGGATAAAAGTAATCTTGCAATTTCGCCGTTAGCCATACCTATTCTCGCAGGTCCAGGTACTATTGTTACTGCAATGAATTTTGTTCCAAGTGCCTCTTATTTTCAAATTGGAATTGTTATTTGCATTTTTGGATTGATGATCTTTTTAACTTATTGGGCTTTTGCTTTAAGTGATTTAATCGTTAAGAAATTGGGCGCCAACTTAATTGCTGTAATTGGAAAATTAATGGGACTAATTCTTGCCATAATTGGAACAGGGATGGTTATTGAAGGAATTAAATTAGCTTTCAAATAAACGACTCCAATTATGGGAATGTATACAGAATTAATATTTGCTGCAAAACTCAAAGAAGATACCTCTGAAGAAGTTATTTCGACACTGCGCTACATGCTTGGTGAAATTGAAATTTCAGATTCGATTGCGTTTGACGAAGGTTTTTTCAATTGTGGCAGCTATTACTTTCCCATCAGCGAAATGGAAGGTAAATTATTACATGATGGAGAAAATTGGGTTTTGAGTCATAGAGGAAATTATAAAAATCAAGATAATAACGGTTTTATAGATAAGTTCTTAGATTGGATTCGACCATACATAGCATCTGGAAGTGGACAACAAGATATTTTTGCTATTACTATAGCTGAAGATTCAAAGGGAGTTAAAACTTATTCACTCGAATAGAAAATCAAACTTGCCAACTTAATTCAATCCAAATGGAAAACGAATTTCTCAAAAAATTAGAAGAAGATTTTTATGTCGAATTTGACCAAGATGACCAGTACGTTTTGGATGAAAAGGGCCGCGTAACAGAACTCTACCTTTGGGGACATAATAAGACTTATGGAGTTTCGCACGATCCTCAATACGTAAGTGACATCTCTATTTTATTACCATTATGTTCACATTTAAAGGTTTTACACATTAATAATTGGACTGTTGAAGATATGAGTCCTCTTAAGCATTTCTCTCAATTAAAAGAATTAAGCCTATCTGGCAATAATAGAATAAAAAACATTTCCGGAATTGAAGACTTAGTAGCGCTAGAATATTTGGATTTGAGCTATAATAGAATTGAGAACATTATTGGTCTCGAAAAATTAACAAAACTCAAAATGCTAAACCTAAGCGCTAATGGTATAGGATCAAAAGGATATATCAAAAAAATTGAAGGACTTAGTTCACTTTTAAATTTGGAAGGCTTATACCTGCAAAACAATAGAATTACGACTATTGAAAACATTAATCACTTGACAAAGTTAAAACGTTTGCAAGTCCACCAAAATGAAATAAATGATTTAGAAAATATCGATTCGCTAACCGACTTAACCCGGTTAACAATAGGTAATAATCTTTCTAAGTTTCCTGATTTGAATAATCATTTGCAATTAGAAGAACTGGGAATAATTGGTGACTTTAATGAAATGGGTAACTTGAATTCTCATCCTCATTTACACACATTAAATGTCCGAGCAGAATCAGAATTTGAACACCAAGATCAACTATTAAATATTGAAAGCCTTAAAAATATTATGGTCAATGGTAAAACCATAAAGGGAAATATTTCTCAAACTTTTTGGACTTCTGATAAATAGTAGACGCAACATTGCAATTAGTAAATACAATTAGGGCCATAGTACGAAGAGCAAGTAAACAAAGGAATTGAATCAAGAAGAAGAAATATTGAAGACTGTAAAAACAATAACGTTGATTAGGAAGAAAACCTAAGGATTAAACAACTTCTAAAAGAAATTAACTCCCGACAAAATTTTCATAAACAATTGGACACTCCTCCAACAAAGGATTTTGAAATGTATTTATATTCTAATAAATTCGATTGTTTATTATTTGGTTGTGAAAACCACGAAAATCTAAATAATGATTAACAAAAGAAGTTAGGACGCCTGTCTAGCAAAACCTCCCTTCTACTCCACAATTACTTTCCCTTCCTGAATCGTTTCTAATCCATCAGTCAACCTATAAAAGTAAACACCGCCAACTAAACTCTCAAGGTTGATGTTCGTTTCATAATCATTTATTCCAGCTGCATAATGCACTCTCCCTAAAGCATCATAGATATGAATTTCAACATTTTGCAGGTTCAAATCAGCATTAATTTTTAACGTTCCGATTGTACTAATTGGATTAGGATAAAACTCAGCAAAAACAACATTATCATAAGTGTCAATACCTGTAGTTTGCGGACAATCAGGCATAGTATTCATATATTGATAACCTGCAATAAGACTTGGGAATGTATAATTGTTTTTCACTCCAGAAATTTCTACTGCTAAAGAGTCAAACTCAACTGCATCACCAGTTAAATTTGGATAATTAATGCATCCTATATTTTCATAGGCATTACATACAATATAAATCTTACCGTTTGGGGCAAGTTGCATCCCATTCATTACTGAATTATAATCAGACTGAAAGATCGTTAATCTTGAATCAATTATTGCGCTGCAATCTCCACCACCTGCAGTTAAATCGTATTGATACAATCTTTTTCCTCCAGATCCTCCGGAAACACTTGCATATAATTTGGTGTCATCAGGAGAGAATTCAACACCATAAATTCGTTTATTCAAAGCACTATCTATTGCGATATAACAGTTATTACTTACAATACCTGTGCTCGAATCAAAGACAAATAAATCCACAATAGCAGGTTGGTTATTTCCTATTGCAAGAGCGAGTTTAGTTCCTGTTGAATTGAATTTCATTTGTCCTAGCGCAGCTGCAGGATTCCAAGTTAAAGTCGTAGTATTCCACCCATGAGTTGTTCCAATAGAAGAGATAATGGGTTCTGAAACGCCCTCCTCTGTTAAATGCCAAGCAAGAAATTGATCTGAAAACATTTTATGCCCAACAATCCAATACCCCGTTCCTTCATTGTCGATACAAACAGATAGTTTTTCGGTACAACTATCCGCTAGCCTAACGTTTTTCTGATCTGCTATAACATCTCCATTTCCATCATCTAAACACATGTCAATAACACTATAATTATAGCCGTAATGTATTTCTTCAAAATAGCTTATAAAATCATCACTTGTAAAGAGATAAAACAAATTTTCATCACCAGGTTTTGGAATAATGATACTGGAATGTGTGGATGATTGCCCTCCATAAAGTACACTTCCGTTGGGCATCCTTTCGTGATCTTGATTCCAAACTGTTTGTCCGCCCGAATAAAACAAAATGTTTCCTGTACTGTCAGAAATTACTGCCGTTCCTTCTTGCGAGGCCGTTATGGTATCTGTTCCTGTTTGGCCACCGTCAATAGGAACTGGTAATCCACTGGAAAAATCAAGTCCTGACTCTTCACCGAAATACCAAATATTTCCTTGCTTTTGCGCCGAACAAATGAACGGCGTTAATACGAATAAAAGATAAAACCACTTTTTCATGATCATTTTGGGTTAGATAATTAGGCTAAATTCAACATATTAAAAAACCTAAGGTGTAACATCCTAAAGGTTAGATTCTTCAATATAAAGAACTTTTACTCAATTAGTTCAACCAAGTCATGATTATTTATCAATTAATCACAGATAAAAGTATTCTTTAATTCATCCTGATTTTTAAAGGGAAATTTTGTCTATACCGAACTGGAGCATTATTCAAGATAGCTGGTGTCCATTGCTTATGAATTTGATAGTACGATTTTATTGCGCTATTTATTTCTGGTGAAAAAGAACGCAAAATTTCAATCTCAGAAATTGCCCCATCTTTTTCGAATAACAAAGAATAATAAACATTTCCTTCAATATCTGCTTGCATTATACTCGGATATTCATCCGCAATATATGCCAAAAGATCCTTCATAATAATTCCTATAGAATCTTCTGAAATAGCTGGTTTGTCAACAATAACATGTATTTCGATATCTTCCACAGGTTCTTTTATTTCTTCCACTTCTTCAACAACATCAAAATTCATTCTTTCAAGATGCTGTTTTACCCTAATTTTTTGTTTTAAATTCCAAAACAATCTGTAGTACTGCAGTTCAACCAATGCCGTATGTTCTTTCCTTTTTTGTTCTTTATAAGTGTATTTCGAATGTAATTTCCCATCAGAATCATGGCTAAAATGTTCGAAATAATCATTAAGGTCATTTTTCCAATCACTAATTGTACCGTTGTAATAATATCCTTCTTTATAAAATGGAATTCTTACTTTATTTCCCTGAAAAAAACCTATTTCATTTTTACTCAAGTACCAAGAACCTTCATGGAAAGAAAAAAAAGCAAGTGCCTCTCTTTTTTGCTCAGCATATTCAATTGCGAATGCTCTAGGACATACGAT
>CAKZPK010000437.1 GCA_937139035.1 uncultured Crocinitomix sp.
CTTATCAAGGAATTGTTCATGTAATTGGACCAGAATTGGGAGTCACCCAGCCAGGCATGACCATCGTTTGTGGCGACAGTCATACTTCCACGCATGGCGCACTTGGCAATATTGCTTTTGGCATTGGTACAAGTCAGGTAGCTCAAGTTTTGGCTTCGCAGTGTATGATTGTTACTAAGCCAAAAACTATGCGCATTACTATTAGCGGAAAGCTAAATAGCAATGTTGGGGCAAAGGATGTGATTTTACATATTCTTAAAGCACTAGGTTCAAACGGAGGTACTGGTTATTTTATAGAGTATGCAGGGCAAGTTATTGAGGAAATGACAATGGAAGGGCGAATGACTATTTGCAATATGAGTATTGAATTAGGTGCGCGTGGTGGTCTAATTGCGCCAGATGAACAAACCTTTGGTTATTTAGAAAATAAAGAACGCGCTCCAAAAGGAGCGCAATTTACAGATGCTGTAAATGAATGGAAAAAACTTAAGTCAGAACCACAGGCGGTTTTTGATCAGGAGTATTTGTTTAATGGGGAAGAAATTCAACCTATGATAACCTACGGTACAAATCCTGGAATGGGGGTGCAAGTAGAAGAACAGGTGCCAAATGTTTCGAATAATTCAGACAAAAAAGCATTGGAATATATGGGGTTTGAAAGTGGGCAATCATTGCTTGGTACACCTGTTAATTATGTCTTTGTAGGGAGTTGTACAAATGGTAGAATAGAAGATTTTAGAGAAGTAGCCAATTATGTAAAAGGTAAGAGAAAGGCCAATAACGTTAAGGCTTATCTGGTTCCGGGTTCGCAAAAAGTATTAGAGCAAATTAAAGAGGAGGGCTTAATGGATGTTTTTAATGCAGCAAATTTAGAGGTAAGAGAACCTGGTTGCTCTGCTTGTTTGGCCATGAATGATGATAAAATCCCTTCAGGAGAATATTGTGTTTCAACTTCAAACAGAAATTTTGAAGGAAGGCAAGGAGCTGGTGCAAAAACTTTATTGGTGGGGCCGTTAATGGCTGCCGCAGTTGCAATAGAAGGAAAAATAGTGAAGTTATGAAAAGAGAAAAAGTGAATTTTATTAAAAGTTCTGTTGTTCCATTACCTATAAGCAACATTGATACGGATCAAATTATTCCTGCTCGTTTTTTAAAGGCAACGGATAGAAATGGATTTGGAGATAATTTATTTAAAGATTGGAGATTTGATTCGGATGATAACCCTGAAAATGACTTTCCATTGAATAGCTCAAAATATAAAGGGACGGTGTTGTTAGCTGGCGAAAATTTTGGATGTGGATCGAGCAGGGAGCATGCAGCTTGGGCATTATATGATTATGGATTTCGAGTTATAATAGCGCCTTCATTTGCAGATATATTTAAAGAGAATGCGTTGAACAATGGTTTGTTACCAATTGTTTTATCGCAAGAACTTTGTGATACCATCTTGAATGAGACAGAGCAAGACCCTTCAACTGAGTTAGAAGTTGATCTTGGAAATCAAGCCGGTCGGGTAATTGGTTCTGGTGAGCAAGAGTATTTTAAAATCAACGCCTATAAAAAATCCTGTTTACAAAATGGGTTAGATGATTTGGATTACCTCATTCAATTGCGACCAGAGATTAAACAGTACGAAAGTGCAAAGGAAATTATAGCAATAAACGAAATTTAAATAGCGTAATGAAAAATTATAATATAGCCGTTTTAAAAGGAGATGGAATAGGACCAGAAGTTATTGATGCTGCCTTAACCTTGTTGCCCGTAATTGAGGAGCAATACCAAGTGAAATTCAATTTACAAGAGCACTTAATAGGAGCTATTTCTATTGATGAGAAAGGAGTTCCGTTAGAGGATGAAGTGATAGCACATTGTAAAACAGCAGACGCTATTTTGTTGGGAGCAATTGGCGATCCGAAATATGATAATGCGCCCAATTTGCAACAACGGCCAGAACAAGGATTATTAAAACTGAGAAAAGAGTTAGGTTTATTTGCTAATGTGCGCCCTGTAACAGCATATGATGCCTTGCTTGATAAGTCTCCGCTTAAAAAGGAAATTATTCAAGGAGTTGATTTAGTAATTTATAGAGAGTTGACTGGAGGAATTTATTTTGGAGAACACGGTTATACGGATGATGGAGCGGCTTATGATCATTGCACTTATAGTGTTTTAGAGGTTGATAGAATATTACATTTGGCATTTAAAGCCGCCGAGCAAAGAGATAAACGACTGACAGTGGTAGACAAGGCAAATGTTCTAGAAACCTCTCGTTTATGGCGGAAAAGGGCGCAAGTTTTAAGTGAACAATATCCAACAATAGCGCTTGATTTTTTATTTGTGGATAATGCCGCTATGCAAATCATTCTAAACCCTAATCAATTTGACGTAATTGTAACAGAAAATATGTTTGGAGATATCCTTTCAGATGAGGCAAGTGTTATTGCAGGCTCAATTGGTTTATTGGCTTCTTCTTCATTAGGGAATGGTGTTGGATTGTTTGAGCCTATTCACGGTTCTTTTCCGCAAGGGGCAGGTAAAAATATTGCTAACCCAATTGCTGCAATATTATCTACAGCACTTATGCTAAGTTATTTAGGATTGAATGAGGCAGCAAATTCGGTTGAAAAAGCGGTTAATCAAGCATTGGAACAAGGGGTTGTTACACCAGAAATTTCTGGAGACCATAAGTTTGGTACGAAGCAGGTTACTCAATTTATATTGGATTGTTTGGCTGAGTTGGAAGTAGAGTCGAATTAATTTTTACTGTTGGGTGTTGTAAAAAATGGTTGTTTATCTTTCAGTTTATCAATTGTTTAGATTCTTGTTTGTTGTTTTGGATACTGTAGGGGTTTTAAAGGTTTGTATGTTGCAATATTTATGACAGTGTAAATTTGTATTGTAAAATTAAAACGAAAGATTATGAATTTTAAAGTTGGAGTTTTTGCAGAAGGACAAATGTCTAGCGAAGTGGTGAATGAAGCGAAGAAGGTGTTGCAAGAAATTGCATTAAAATACAAGTGTCGTTTTGAGTTGAAAAAAGAAACGAACGAGGAAGAGGATGGATCTCAAGTTGTTGGTAAAGCCAAATCAAAGTTTATGGCTAAATTCAATGATAAATCAAAATCAAATAACGGAGATGTGTATTTGAGTTTTGGTGGCGAAATTGAAATTTAATCAATCGCTAATTATTCAATATTTTACCGTTGAATTAATTTTAGATTTGAAATTAATTCTTTAAATTTGCTTTGGATGATTTCTCTCCCCAGGCAAATACAAATCCTTTTGTACTTGTGGAATGAGGAAAGGATGGGCACTCTCCGTGACGAGCCTATTTTATTAATCATTTAAATCAAATAAAAAATGGAAACAGTTCAAAAATTATCATCTGATCAGTTGATTCAGTTGGAAGATCGTCATGGTGCGCATAATTATCACCCACTACCAGTAGTTTTAGAGCGTGGCGAAGGAGTTTACGTTTGGGATGTAGAAGGAAAACAATATTATGATTTCTTATCTGCTTATTCAGCTGTAAACCAAGGCCATTGTCATCCAAGAATTGTTGATGCAATGATGGAGCAATCTAAAACATTAACCTTAACATCTCGTGCATTTCATAATAACGTTTTAGGTGTTTATGAAAAGTATGTAACAGATTATTTTGGCTTTGATAAAGTATTGCCAATGAATACTGGTGCTGAGGCCGTTGAAACTGCAATTAAATTGTGTAGAAAATGGGCTTACGAAGTAAAGGGAATTGAAGAAAATAAAGCTAAGATTATTGTTTGTGAAAACAATTTCCATGGTAGAACAACAACGATTATTTCTTTTTCAAATGATCCGGATGCACGTAAGAACTTTGGTCCTTATACAGGTGGATTTGTTAAAATACCATATAATGATATTGACGCATTAAAGGCAGCTTTAGCTGAGGATAATGTAGCAGGTTTTTTAGTTGAACCTATTCAAGGTGAAGCTGGTGTTTATGTTCCTAATGATGGATATTTAGCAGAAGCTAAAGCATTATGTGAATCAAATGGAGCATTATTTATTGCTGATGAGGTTCAAACAGGAATTGCAAGAACTGGTCGTTTATTAGCCGTTGATCATGAAAATGTAAAACCTGATGTTTTAATTTTAGGAAAAGCAATTTCTGGCGGGGCATATCCTGTTTCTGCCGTATTAGCTAATGATGCTATTATGAATGTTATTAAACCAGGACAACATGGTTCAACGTTTGGAGGAAACCCTGTAGCAGCAAAAGTTGCAATGGCAGCATTAGATGTTGTTAAGGATGAAAAGCTTTCTGAAAGAGCAGAGGAGTTAGGTCAATTGTTTAGAGCAGAGGTTCAAAAACTAGTTGAAAAATATGACCTTTTAAAATTAGTAAGAGGTAAAGGCTTGTTAAACGCCGTGGTAATTAATGATTCTGAGGATAGCTCAACAGCTTGGGATATCTGCATGAAATTACGCGACAATGGAATGTTGGCAAAACCAACACATGGAAACATTATTCGTTTTGCACCGCCATTGGTAATGACAGAAGAGCAATTATTAGATTGCGTTTCAATTATCGATAAAACGTTAGCTGATTTTTAAGGATATAATTTATTTATAATGAACCGCCGTAACATCTTGTTGCGGCGGTTTTTTGTTTTATTGATTTTGAGTGTTTTAACTTATTAAAGAATTGTAAACTAGGTGTTTTGGCGGTTTCAATTATAGAATTGATTTTGTTACTTGACTTTAATTATTAATATAAACCATAACCTTATGAAAAAATTAGTACTATTATTTGCTGTGCTCTTCACAGCTGTTGGCGCAATGGCGCAACCACCAAGCATCAAAGTTGTTAATGAAACAGATTGTGTGATGTATGCCTATTTATACGAAGTGGACGGCGCTTGCGGCATAACTACGCATAACGTTGTAATTCCTGCCAATTCTGTTGTGGTGGTGAATGCCGCTGTTGGTGGAGATTTCGAATTTGCATTGGTAACAGATACCTTTGGACCGTATGACTATAGCTGTTATTATGTGAAAGTGCAAGTGCCTTGGGCGTCTTGTGTGGCAGGATATCCTTCAACTATGGTAGGATCCACTTGTTGCGCAAGTTCTCCAACAGTAAAATCAACTTGGGAACACGCTTATTCAAGTGTGTCTCAACCTTATTTATTCATTTACGATTAATGGAAGAACTAACTTCTATTGGTTAAAATTGGAAAGCTGTCTGTTCAAATCGATCAGGCAGTTTTTTATTCTACAATGATTCGTTCTAATAATTCAACATTGACCAAATTATCAGGGGCAATATCTAATAGTTTTACTTTAACAGTTTGATTAATGAGGCTAGGGTTGAACGGAATTTTAACTTTTACATAATTCTCTGTAAAGCCGTTCATCACTCCACCGTTCTCTTCACCTTCAAACAATACATTACCTGTTTTTCCCATTTGGGTTTCGTAAAATGCACGGCGCTTTTTCTCTGAAAGAATTTGCAGTTGTTTGCTGCGCTCTCGTCTAATATTAACAGGAATAGCATTCGCCATTTTTTTAGCGGTAGTATTTGCTCTTTCTGAATAGGTGAAAACATGCAAGTAAGAAATGTCTAACTCCTTTAAAAAATGAACTGTTTTCATGAATTCTTCCTCTGTTTCTCCAGGAAATCCTACAATTACATCTACTCCAATGCACGCATTGGGCATTAATTCTTTAATTTTTGCGACACGTTCTGCATATAAACCACTCAAATATTTACGGCGCATTGCTTTTAGTAAATCGTCTGAACCAGATTGTAGCGGAATATGGAAATGCGGCACAAAGCGTTTAGAATTGGCTACAAATTCAATAATTTCATTACTTAAAAGATTCGGTTCTATAGATGAGATTCTAAATCGTTCAATACCTTCAACTTCATCCAAGGCTTGAACTAAATCAAAAAAGTTTTCAGATTCACCTTGCCCAAAATCTCCAATATTAACACCTGTTAAAACCACCTCTTTAATTGCAGTTTTTGCAATCTTTTCAGCTTCAGAAACTGTTTGCATTAAAGTGGCGTTACGGCTTTTTCCTCTTGCTAGTGGAATGGTACAAAACGTACAGAAATAATCACAACCATCTTGTACTTTAAGAAATGAACGGGTACGATCCCCCATGCTAAATGATGGGACAAAGTCTTTCGTTTCTTTAATTTTTACAGCTTCAACTTTAGCAATTTCGTTCTTCTCCAATTCGTTAACATGGTCAAGAATGTTAAATTTTTCATTGGCGCCCAACACTAAATCAACGCCAGGTATTTCACTAATTTCGGTTGGTTTTAATTGTGCATAGCAACCAATCATAGTTACAAATGCACTTGGGTTCACTTTTAAAGCTCGTTTAACAACCTGACGACATTTTTTATCGGCATTTTCCGTCACCGAACAGGTGTTGATTACAAAAATATCAGGTGTGTCGGTAAAATCAACCTTGGCGTATCCTTCGCTTTCAAAATTGCGGGAAATAGTAGATGTTTCTGAAAAATTCAGCTTACATCCGAGCGTGTAAAAGGCAACTTTTTTGTACTGGTTCATAATGCAGTGCAAAGATATATATTATTCTAATTATCTATACCAAAATAGCTATTGCTTATTTGTTGCCTTTTATATTGCTACATATATTTCATTTTGACTTTTATCTTGTTGATTATTCCTTTTTTTACGCGAAACTTGAAATCATTAAATATGGGTGCAAATATGCCTGAATGCTCGTAGTTTGAAAATCCAAAACCTTCTTTAGGGATACCGAAAAAATTCTTATCCATAACTTCATTCTCATTTTCATCATCTAATACAGCAAATCCATAAAACCCTTCAGGTAAATCAAATTTGCATCTTAAACTCCCATTTAAAAGCCCTTTTTTTCCCATCTCTACAGTTTTAAAAGGTGTTTCTTTTTCAAAGCTTTCATTGTCTTTAAAAATTCCAATGCGAACAATGCCTTTATAGTTCCTAATTCCTTTGATGTTAATTTCAATAGGATGGCTGTTGGCTGATATTGGTGCAATCATTATTGCTGCAAATACTAAAATCACGATCTGTTTCATCTCTCTCTCATTTATAAGTTTCTATACTCTTTCAACTCATAAGTACCCTTTATTATTGTAGGCGATTCTGTAAAATTTGTTAAATCAGGGTGGAATTAGGAATTTTACAACCGTTCATGCCAATATAAAATTGCTTAGTTTTGTGTATACCCAAAATCAAGAAATTATGACAGCAGCTCCCCAAATCAAGAAAATTGCAGATTTACCAAGTCCAAAAGGTCACTTTCTTTTGGGGCATTTACCACCGTTTAATGCCAATAATAAACATCAGGTTTTAGAACGTTGGGTAGAGGAATGTGGAGACTTATTCCAAATTAATTTTGTGGGTAAAAAGTTTGTGGTTTCTGCTGATGCAGATTTAAATGATGAAATCATGCGTTTGCGCCCCACTCAATTTAAACGCTTTTATAAGATTACCGAAATTTTAGAGGAGATGGGAATATTGGGTGTCTTTAATGCAGAAGGAGAGACATGGGCAAGACATAGGAGACCAGCATCTGAAGCTTTGAACCTTAAAAAGGTACGTTCATTTTACCCAATAATTGCTGAGAAAATGCAAAATCTGCTCAATAAATGGGAAGAAACAGCAAAAGATGACAAGGCTATAGATGTTCAAAAAGAATTCATGAAATTTACAGTGGATATTACAACTGAAATAGCCTTTGGTTATAAGTTGGATACTATTAACAATAAAGCGGATGATTTTCAGAAACATTTGGAACATATTTTTCCAATGGTTAATGATAGGATTACTGCTCCGTTACCTACTTGGCGCCTCATCAAAAAAAAGAAAGATAAAAAATTGGATGAAGCATTGAATGCGATTGAAACATTGATTTATCGATTTATAGACGAAGCGAAACTACGTTTAAAAAATCAGCCGGATTTGGTTGAAAATCCATCTAACTTTTTAGAGGCTTTATTGGTGGAACAAGAGAAGGAAAGTAGTTTTAGCGATAAAGAAATTTATAGCAATGTGTTTTCAATGTTATTGGCAGGTGAGGATACTACTTCCAATTCCATATCATGGAGTCTTTATTTTTTAGCGCAATATCCAGAAATGGTGGAAAAGGTGAGGGAGGAAGTAAAGGAAAACAAAGGCATATCAAG
>CAKZPK010000438.1 GCA_937139035.1 uncultured Crocinitomix sp.
GTAGGTGAATTCAATGTCTGCTTTAAATGTATGTTTAAAACGGTATTTTAAAACGTTTGTAGTTGTGTCATAACTAGTGTTTTTAAAGCTGTATTCTTTAGGGTTACTAGGATTGTAATCTTCAGCAAATACTTTGTCCGGCTCCAGCGTTACAGGATTAATGTAGTTGTATCCAATCATGTTCGTCACAGTAAAATCTTTCCCAATTTTACCTGTACCGTTTAGTGTAATATCAAAGCCCGTTATCTTTGATTTGCCTGTGTTTAAAAATTTGAAACCAGCTAACGGATCTCCCGCTCCAAAGTCTGGACTCGGGTCCCAAAAGCCAAATAAATACTCAATTGTGTTTTCATATTCTTGTATAAACGCTGCAATATCTAATTGACCTAAATATTTGCCAAACTTAAATCCTTGATTCACACCAACCTCTGCATTCCAGCTTTCTTCAGGAACTAAATCAGGGTTTTCATATACACCGAATGAACCAACATTAGTTCTAATGTATCGTTCAGTAATTGTAGGGAATCGGTAACCTTGCCCGTATGAAAATCTTAAAAATGTAGCTTGAGAAAGCTTTAGATTCGCACCTGTTCTAAAAATAGGATTCCAGGCAGTGAGCGTGTCGTTTAATTGAAAGTATTCAGCTCTTGCACCAATTGAAAAGTTTATGATATCAAAGAAGTTTTTTTGAATTTCAGCATAACCAGATAAGTTAAATAATTGATTTGTTGGATCATTGTTATTACTGTAAATTTCAGCATAGGAATCATTAAATTGAGAACTAACACCTCCTATAAAATCAAATGACTTCTCCTTTAAAAAATTAAAAGCCTTTTTGAATTGATAGTCTGCGTAATAAACCTGCCCACGGTTGGATTGGTTTCCTGACATTTCATTATTAGTATATAGAAAACGTGTTTTTAAGCTATGCTTTACACCAAGGTGAGAGGTGAATGAGATATAAGGATCAACATTAAATATAGATTGGTTTTGCAAAAGCACGGCACCTGGGTATCCTCTATAAAGCCCTGAACTATCATCCAGCCAAGCAAGTGTCAGGTTGGTGTTGTTCAGCATAAAGTTTCCATTAATTCCGTATTGCAGGCCTTTTACTTTTGTAGAGCGGTGTCGTAAATTAAAATTCAAACGCATTTTTTTACTTTGCATTTGCTCGTCTGTAAAATCTTCTGAAATGGTGTCAATTACCTCTGGTCCTTTAATTGGCGGACCAATATAACCGTGCTCCCAATTTAAATTTCCTCCAATAACTAGATCCGTATTCTTTTTAATGATTCTGCTGTGCAAAAAATTGGCACCATGAATAAATGCATAGGAATTATATAATGGTTTTGAAACAGAATCATTTGGTGCCCACCAATTTTGATCAAGTCCATCAGGTGCAGAGTGGAAACCAGAATAGATATTAACTTTTGTAAGTGGTTTGTCTTTAGGATAGGCGCTTCTAATATGAATTGAGCCACTCAAAGCCGAGGAACCTGATAGCACGGAAGATGCTCCTTTGGTAATTTCAATTTGTTCAATATTTTCTACAGGAACAAATCCCCATTCTGGCCGACCTGCATCTCCCGAAAGAATGGGCATATCATCAACCAAAACGGCAACTTTACTCCCTACACCAAAGGTAAATCCGCTTCCACCTCTAATTTGAGGTTCACCGTCCATAATATTTAAGCCTGGCGTTTGATCCAATATACTTTCAATACTGCGGGTATTTTTGTCTTCAATAATATCTGGTTTTATAACTTCAACAGAGTAGGTGAGTTCTTCAACCTTACGGTCAAACTTTCCTACACGAACTTCAATTGTTTCCAGTATTCGCGGTATCATTACAACATTTAACTCAATTCGTTCGTCATTTTTTATTGCAACAGGAATGGTGTCATTTAGCATTCCTGTATATTTAAAAATGATTTGGTAGTCACCAGCCGCTAAATCTAAGTTATAGTTCCCATCAATATCCGAAACTGCACCTAAAGAAGGTTGTCCAAGTACAATAATATAACCTCCAATAACTGGGGTGTTTTCTTTGGTTTGAACACTTCCATAAACGCCACTTTGCGCAAGTCCGTTAAAAGATATTCCAATAATAATTAAGAAGAGGGAAAGCCCTTTCATACAATAGGATTTAGATTATAAGGCTTAATAAAGAATTGGTTGTTTAGTCAATTACAACTTTACCTGTAGCTATTTGCTCGTCTTTGATGATTCTGTAAATATAGGTTCCTGACACAGGTATATTATGTTGCGTATTAGAACTGTTGATAGCTGATTCGTAAACGATTTTACCATCTAATCCATATACCATAATTTTAGCTGCAGAGAAGTCTTCAAGTTTTACATTTAAACCATTTGCCGTTGCAATAACTTGGTGGTTTAATTCAACAGTTGTTTCGATAGAAGCGTCATCTGGTGCTTCATAAATTAACTCAAGATCATCAACCCACATTTCGCTACCATCAACAGCTATCGTGCTATCTCCTGAAGAAACAACGGTTAATACATAATTAGGGTTTGATTCGTTATAGTATTCAAATGGTGCAGAAACTCTTGTCCATTCAGTATAAGATTCTTCAATATCAATTCTAGCTTTCCCAACCCAATGATCTGTAGATCCTGTTTCTGGTAAAATTCCAGTTGCGCTATTGTCATGTAATAAAACTTCAATTTTACCACGGTCACCACCTTCTGGCGCATATTTTACCCATGCTACTAAACTGTCTGGTCTATCCGTAAACTCAGTATTAAACTCGGCGTCAGAATCATTTGTAAATACATTTCCTAATTCTGGATCAAAATCAGCATGAACTTGCCCATTGGTCATAATACCATTTGCAATTACGCCAAAAGCATCCGCGTTAACTAAATGAACAGAATAATCACCTGAATGCGCTTCTTCACTTTTAAAAAGTACAACTGGCGCCACAACTCCTAGTGCATCTGCAGTTTTTAATGAACTCCAATCCTTTGGTTCATCCTCAGTTCCAATTACATCTTCCCAAGGTCCTTCAAATCCAGGGTTTTCAAGCTGTGCTTGTCCAAAACTTGTGGCAGTAACTGCACATCCAATTAATAGTAAAAGTATTCTCATAGTTGGTTATTTTGAATCAAAATTAGACAATATGATGAGAATTGCAAGTCTTATGAATTTATGAAACTATAAAATCAAGTAAAATGGTAGACTAATAGACAAGTGATAGTCGACTTTACACTATTTATAGATAGGAATTATGATGTTGCTTTTTCTTTTAATAGCGTAAGTGTGTCAAAAGGATTGTCAACAATAAACATATTGATTATCCAATCAGGCAAGCTGCCACCAGGACTGGCAAAGTATTGAAAATGCACGCTGGTTGTGTTTCCAACAGTTTTTAATTTCCAAAACCCATAACTTTTTGCAATTCGAACGTAATCGTCGTTCTCATCTTTAATACCATCAACAGATTTCATTTTAATTGTTGTAGTACCTTCGCTTTTAGAAATTGTCATTTTCGAAACACCGTCACGATCAGTGGCAGGCCAAGGTAAATCTAGTACGCTATATACATAATATTGTCCGGGCGCAATTTTTTCTATAATTTGAGCTTCACTAATGTCAGGATACCAATTAACGTAGTCATTAATGTTTACTATAATTTGAGCAATTGTTTTTCGACTTGCTGAAATGCTTGTTAAGGCTTTAAATTCTCTTATGTTTTCGCCATCAACAGTTCTGGTATATACTTTAATACCATTTTCATTTTTTTCTAGTTCCCAAGAACCATTTCCTGCTATACTATTAAATGATAGTAAAATTGTAAAAGCGAAAAAGAGAAATTTTAATCTATTCATATGGTATTTATTTTCTTCCAAAATCAGCTGGGATCTCGCCCCAAACTTTAGTTTCCCATTTTAAAACTGGGTTGCTAAAGTGATTCATTTTTAACCAATGTTCGGCACGTTTAATTAAATTGACAACCTCTGGTATTGGTTTTTTATTTGTTCTACACACTTTTTGTCTTACCCAACTCATTGCAATCCGCGAATCAGAATAAATAGGCATGGCTTTCATTTTGGGATCTTTATGCCCATTTAAGTATGCAAGTGCATGTACTAACGCTAAAAATTCACCGATATTATTAGATCCTTTTTTATAAGGCCCAACTCTAAAAACAGTTTCTCGGCTAAAGTTCCACACGCCTTGATATTCAAAATCGCCCTTGCCATTGCAAGCTGCATCAACTGCTAGGCTTAGTTCAATTGGCGTGCCAATTTTTTCTAACTCGGCCTCACTTAAGTCTTTTGTTTTTTTGTAATCGCCATCCTTGTACTTGTCAGGATGTTCGGTAAAGGCTTTTTCAGCTAGCTTTTTACTTCCAAAGGTTTTATAAATTGCTTTCGGAAACCCTCTGATTTGCTCCAAAACCTTATTCCAATTTGTATATATCCCAGGTTGATGACCATGCCAAACTACGTAATAGTACTGTTTTTTTTGTTTTGTTTCTGCTGAAACGGATGAAGGGTCTTTGAATGCTTTTCGGGCTTGCTCTAATGAATTGAACGAGCGAAATTTGGCATTTGCATATCCCTTTATCTCACGTTGACAATGTTCCCACGAATCATAGATACCTGGAGTATTGCCTTCCCAAACCACATAAAACTTCTTTTTTTTGGCCATGCACCAAATTTATGATTTAATCTTGAAGTTGATAGAGGAAATTGACTCCTTCAATGAAAAAAACAATTGTTTTATTGAAAACGAACAGTAAGTCGGAAACAAAAATAGTGTAAAACGTTTCCCTTGTTTATTTTATTTATACATTTGCGCCATGGAAGAGAAGAAAATGGAAATCATTAAGTCAGCACTTGAGGTTTACATGAAGTTTGGGATCAAGAGTGTGACAATGGATGAAATGGCCAGACAGTTGGGTGTTTCTAAAAAAACATTGTACCTACACGTACGAGACAAAAATGAATTAGTAGAACAATGTTTACTCTACGGACAGGACTGTGACATGGAGATGATGGATGGTATTTGTGGAGGCAATTTAAATGCGATTGAGGAACTTTTAGGAATTTATCGCTACTTATTTAAAATATTGGGGTCTATTCATCCGTCTATATTTTTTGACCTTAGTAAGTATCATCCGAGTGCACTTAAATTAATGAACAATCACAAAAATGAAACAATTAGAGAAAGAGTAGTAGCTAACTTGGAGAAAGGAATGAAAGAAGGCCTTTACAGAGATAATCTTAATCCTGGAATAGTTTCTAGACTTCATATGGGAACAATAGACATGATTTTGTCTGGAGAAATAATTCCTTTTTCAGAATTCAAACTAGAGGAAGTGTTCTCTGAGTTTTTTAGATATGATGTAAGAGGAATTGCAAGTAATAAAGGATTAGAAAGTCTAAAAGAATTAATACGTAATGATGAAAACTTATAAAAATATCGCTTTTGGCTTATTGGCAGTGTTTACTGTCTCTGGCGCAATGGCGCAAACCCAAACATCATTTTCGCTAAGCCAAGCGGAAGATTATGCGGTAAATAACAACGAGCAAGTAAAAAATGCCTTGCTTGATATTGAGTCGGCAAAAAAGAAAGTTTGGGAAACTACTGCGATTGGTTTACCTCAAATTAGTGCTGAGGGGCAATTTCAACAATTGCTTGATATTCCAGTATCTGTTGTAGATGCTTCATTGTTTAATCCTATGGCACCTCCAGGCGAAGTGTTAGAATTTAGGATGGGTCAGGAGTTTTCAACTTCTTTGACTTTCAATGCATCTCAATTAATTTTTGATGGATCATATATTGTTGGACTACAGTTTTCCAAGTTCTTTCAAAAAATGTCAGCTACTGCTGCTGATAATACTAAGCAAGAAGTTAGAGCAATGGTTAGAGAAGCATACTATAATGTTTTGGTAGCCAATGAGAATGTGACTTTAATGGATTCTATTTTACTTTCAACAAAAAGCCTTTGGGAAAAAACAGCCATTTATGCAGAAAACGGTGTAATTCCTCAAGAAGATGCTGACCAAGTTGAAATAGCTTACAACCGTGTTAAGGCTTCAAAAGCAAATGCAGAGCGTCAATCAAGTGTAGCTTTAAATTTATTGAAGCTTCAAATGGGGTACGATTTTGATGAGCCTTTAGAAGTAACGGCAACTTTGCAAGAGGTGTTAGATGAAATGCAAGGCAAAAGTCCTTTAATGACAGATTCTGAAATTAAGAATAATAAGAATTATGTCATGTTAGAACAACAAGGACAATTGGATGCATACAGTTTGAAAAACGAAAAAGCGGCTTACCTACCTTCTGTAGGTGCCTTTTTTACGCATTCACAAAATGCTTATCGAAATGAGTTTGATTTTTTCCAAGACAAAGCCTGGTATCCTACTACAATTTGGGGAGTGTCTATGAAAATTCCAATTGCAAGTAGCGGACAAAAAATAATGCGAGTGCAACAGGCTGAAATCAAAATTGAACAAGATCAAAATGATCTTCAAAATTTAGAAAAATCATTAAAGTTTCAAGAATTACAATTAAAAACATCTTATCAGTCGGCAGTTGAAATGGTTGAATTGGAAAAATCGAATGTTGAATTAGCGCAACGAATTTATCAACGTGCAGTTCTCAGAAACGAAACAGGAGTTGTATCTCCTTTAGCAGTAACACAATTGCAAAACCAATTATTGCAAGCTCAAGGTAATTACATAATGGCTATTATGGAAATGCTAAGTGTTAAAGTACAATTGGATAAATTATATAATAAATAAGTAATAGACTTGGTTTAAAATCAGGACATTAACTCAGAAGTTTAAATAAAAAAAAATGAAAAAGAAATTTATTTATTTCATTGCCTTAGGAAGTTTCTTAGCGGCTTGTGGAGCAGCAGAAACCAATCCTGAATTGGATGCATTAAATAGTAAAAGAGATTCACTAAAAGCTGAACTGGCTATTGTAGATGCACAAATTTTAGAATTAGATACGGCAAAGGTTGAAGTGATTCCAATTGTTACTGCTGATAAAGTGTCAGTAGAGGATTTTGTACATCAAGTTGAGATTCCTGGTACGGTTGAAACAGATCAAAATGCTTTGATTAATGCCGAATCAAGTGGTGTTATAAAGCGCGTTCATGTTCGCGAAGGACAAACAGTTTCAAAAGGACAGACATTGATTACGATTGATTCTGAAATTTTAGCCTCTACAATGGAGGAATTAAAAGCCTCGTTAGAATTGGCCGACTATATGTTCGAAAAGCAGCAAGCTTTAAAAGATCAAGGAGTTGGGGTTGAAATAGAATATGAGCAAGCTAAAAATCAAAAATTGTCTTTAGAAAAAAAGATGAAGACAATGAGATCGCAACAAGGAAAAACAGTTGTGCGTGCTCCTTTCTCTGGTGTAATTGACGATATTATGGTTAATGAAGGTGAAATGGCAGCTCCTCAAATTCCTTTGCTACGAATTGTTAATAATAGTAATATAACAATAAACGCTTCTTTGTCTGAAAACCTACTTGCAAAAGTAAATGTAGGAACACCAGTTGAGATGCATTTCCCATCTTTAAATGATACAATCATTGTTTCTACCGTTTCAAACAAAGGGAATTATATCGATCCTACTAACAGAACATTCCGAATTCAAATTGCAGTAAAAAATAACAAGCTTTTATTACCGAATCAGTTTGCTGAATTAAACGTAACTGATTTTATGCGTAAAGATGCAATTGTTGTTGATTCAGAAGCTTTATTACAAGATACAGATAACAATATGTATGTCTATCGCCTTTCACCTTCAGGAGACGGGAAAAAACAAAAGGTAGAAAAAGTCTTTATCAAAGTAGTTAAGATGTTTGAAGGGCAAGCTTGTATTGAGGGAGAAGTGAAAGATGGAGATTTACTTGTTGTAAAAGGAGCTAAAGGAATTACTGAAACCGATCTAGTGATCATTCAATAAGAAGAAAAATGAGTAAATCAATAAAAGACCAAAAAGAATTTGGGATTTCATCTTGGGCAGTAAATAACCGTAAAACGGTTTATTTATTGATCGTTATCATCTTAATTGGTGGAATGGGGGCTTATACAGGCATGCCTAAAGAGAATTTTCCAGAGCTACAAATCCCCGAAATCTACGTGGGAGTTGCATATCCGGGTAACTCGCCAGAGTTAATTGCGGATAAAATCACTGATCCGATTGAGAAGGA
>CAKZPK010000439.1 GCA_937139035.1 uncultured Crocinitomix sp.
CTTTAAATCATAAAAGACTAGCGATCCTGATGCAGATTGAAGAATAACATAATTGTTAGCTTTAAGAAGCCCGACAGCACTCAAGTCTGATTTCTTTTTATACAGTCTTGTTTTTAGATTATAAAGGTATTGTCCATAATGTTTGGTATTTAACCATATTTCATGATCACCAATCATTTCAAAATCTTCCAGAACAAATGGTAATGTATCTGTCTTTTTCAAAATTTCATTGCCTTTTATCATCCATTCATATAGCACGTTTGAAGAATCATACATTCCTATAAAGGTTGAATCTGTAATGAAATCAATATCCTTCCACTGTTCTGTATTATAATAATTGTATACCCTTTTTACTTTACCCGAATTAATATTTGCCCAATTGATGCTTGGATAATCTGATTTTCCGGTATAAATGATGTTACGGCCATTAGGTGAACGGAGCAATTGCTCTACCGAACCAAAGGATTCCTGATAGGTTCCAAACGTTTGCAAAAGCAACGACTTTGCTTCTAGAAAACTATGATCACGATACTGGTATTTTTCAATTTCATTTTCAGCAAGAGGATCATTTTTTAAATTCACTAAATTATTTGCTCCAGCTTGCAAATAGCGGGTTTGATGTGGCAAAATCTTGTTTACAGAATGGAGATTGTTTTGTGCAACAGTAATTTCTGGAAATGCCGATTGAAAACTAATGTCATATACATAACCTAACTCATCTCCTACATAAATATGTTGACCATCAGGACTAAAAGTTGCTGTTTTTTTTCGAAAGATACGAGACGCCAATCGCTTATGGATTTCTAAAGTATTCGTATTCCAAATAATGATGCTACGGTCTTTCCCCGCCGTTGCAAAATAATTACCATCTGCCGAAAAACGCACGTCATTCACCGCTGAATTGTGCGCTTTAAGTTCTTTCTTTTTTGAACCATTTTGGTAATTATAAACATAGATTATGTTGTTTTCTGTGACCCCCACCAACAGATTTTTATCTGGAGAATAATCGAATGCGGTGAAGCTTTGACTAGAATAACTAACACCTAATTTGTATTTGCTAATTTTCTTATCTCTTCGCTTTTTTTGGATATTTCCTTTGTTTAGATAAATCTCATAGTTGGAACTTTGATCAAAGCCATACGTTTTTTGGCTATAATTAGTATCTGCTGAAACCCTTTGTGTCAATTTTTCTTTTTCATAATCAAAGATCATTGTGGTGCGGTTTGTTAGCACCAAAAGTTGATTTCCATGCGGATTAAATTTCATTCCTTTTACAGTTTCAATACTGCTCAAAGAAAATGATGCAATCGATTTTTCGTGATAAACATCCCAAATTACGAATTCATTATTCAACGCCATTGACGCCAGATATTTACCCGACTCGGAAAATTCAAGTTGCACAATTTCAGATGAATGTGCTTTTTGAATCGCCAAATCAATCGTATTAATTTGAGCAATTGCAACACATTGCCAGCAATAAATAAGCGATATGAATAACCATTTTATCATGGTACTTTGAATAAAATTTCAAATCGTTGATCAGAATAGATCCCTTTTACGCTGTGAGAATTACCACTTAGAAGAGGTGCTCCACCAGATTCACTCAATGCAAATGTAAAATGATGTTTGGTTAGAGACTTTGTTAAAAATGCATCTAAACTTTGCACCAATATTCCCAAACTTTCAACCGTAGGACTTGGTTCCGCATAGATAAAATTACCCTCGCGTTGTGTAATAATGAATCCTCCAGTTTCTACTGCCAATTCAGAATAAGCATTACTAATGACTTCGGTAACGACATTAATTTCAATCCCTGAGGCAATTGCCCTTTCTGCTACAGTATCAGTAACTAAATAATCTGCATAATAATTTTCATCATAACGATCAAAAATAATAATTGATTTTTGCCCTGTACATGACACACAACCTTCCAATAATGAAATTGCTGCTAGCATTTGGTCTCGAAAATCTTCACCAGATCCATTATTGAAATCATTGTACTCACTCGTCAGTAATTCACTTAGAGTTGTATTATTAAACTCGGCCGAATTTTCGAATGGGTCCACTCCTTCCTGATATACAGTAATGGTGTTTTCATCTTTTTTTCTTGTTACAAATGCAAGGCGCTTATTGTTGTTTTGCTCTACTGTTTCAAACAACCTTCGTAATCCAAATGTCAACTTCTCATCTTCATAATAAGAGGTATAATTTGTTTGGAATAGAGCTACTGTGCTATAAGTATTAATTGGACTGGCAGCCTCTACACTTTTGCTTAAAACGGTGTTGGAGTAATAACCATTATCAAATGATAAATCGTAATTTGCATACGATTCTTCAGATTGTGCTCCATTTAATTTCACCAAATCCAACTCAAATCTAATCTCAGTAGCTGTTTGATTGATTATTTTCAATTGCTGAACAGCAAATGCTGAATCTTTCATTAAGTTATCTTCTTGAATCCATACTTCATTTTCCTTTTTGCATGAAAAGAAGGCCAACAGTGTTACTAAACCAAATAGTATATAGCTATTCTTCATACAAAAAATGTTTTTCGGTAAAATCTTTTGATGATAAAAACAAAAAGTTGATGGAAACTTCAACTTGCCAAATTTCAGCTTCAATGTCGTGATCAGTAATATTTAAGTTTGATTGAAATCGAATAGAAGTATTCCATTTCCCTGATTTTTTACCTAAACCAATCATATAGTTCCAATAAACGGAATTGTCATACAATAATCCATCAAAATGATCAGGTCCTACTTCAACTTGATCTTCATAAATATTAGCGTTATTGAGATAATAATCAAACCCAGGGTTTTGTATATCCCAATTCGTTTCTTTCACAAGGTTTAAACCCAAAATTAAGAATGCACTTTCGGGATTTTTAAAGAGGCGATAAGTAAAATAAGTTGGCATACGAAATGACTTTTTACCAATTATACGTTCAACTCGATAAGGGCGTTGAAAACTTAAATAAGTTCTTTGATAATGATATTGAGGTTCTAAGCCAAATCCAAATCGTTTATAATCTGCAAATAAAATGGCACCAATATGTCCGCCATTCAACACACTAATTTTATTAACCAATCCTTTACCTTGATTCGATTCAAAATAGGTATGATAAGAATTTTCAGGAGCGAAATAAGCTTGCTCCCATTTCATTTGTTGAATAAAATTTGGACCAACAACAAAACCAACATTCACTTGTTGCGCAAATCCAACTGAGTTTAATAAGCACAGTAAAAATAGATATGTTAAAACAGATCGCATTAATTTTTAAATATGTCGTACCTTAATCCAAACAATATGCCTCCATTCAAACGATCTGTCCCAAGAAAATTATTGGATAAATCATAGTTAATTCCTGCATGTAAATGCAAAGGCAATTTTCCTATTCTTATCCGCAATACTTCTAATCCCAAATTGAATTTATTCGGCTTTAAGTCTTCATTTCCATTTGTAATATTGTGCCAACCTAAATAATAAGAACTAAAAAAATACCAACTTAATATTTTCCCTTTATAGGTTGATAGAGGTCTGTAAAAATTGAGGAGCAACATTTTTTCATTTTCAGCAAATAGGTTAAAATGAAGACCAAATGCTAGTTTAACTTCATTTCTGAATTTTGTTTTGCGTGAAAATTTAACTTCACGCCGTTCAATCACTAAATAGTTATATCCAATATGAGCGCCAAAATTAGGAACAAAATCATCTAAACCTTGTCCATATACACTTACTAATGGACCTAATGAAACCGCATGTTTCCCTCTTAAATCTGTTGTAATAAAGCTTTTATCATAGGGTTTATAGGCGCTAAAACCTTTTTGCTTTAGGTCTTGTCCTAAAACAGTATGGCAAGCTAGGCTTGAAACGAATAATAATATGACACTAAACCACTTCATTTACATCCTTTTAGGATAGACCTAAGTTAAAACAAAAATAAGGTTTTAAGAACTTAATGTGAATAGATCTGAATGAATTTAAAATTATTAATGTAGGCTGAATTAGTAACTAGGTTTTGATGAGACAAAAAAATACCGTCCCAAATTGAGACGGCATTTTTTTTATATCTATTTCGCTTAATTAATCTCTAGCACAATGACCTGGAGACTGACAGCATTTTGGCAATTTATTAAAAGCCTCTTCATTTCTTTTTGTATCTGCAGCATCATACCCTAAATTGGTAACAACTGCTTTAACATCAGCTTCAGTTAGAAACTTCGTTTTATATTTCACTGTTACTTCTTTAGTATCTTCATTAAGCTCAGCAAAAACTACTCCTTTTGTATAATTCAGTCCTTTTTCAATTCGCTCTTTACATTCTCCACAAATTGCGCTAGTTAAAAACGTGACTGTTTTCACCTTTTTTGATTTTTCTTTTCCATCTACTACCGTTGCCGCATTTGTTGTAAACGCAGTCATCATAAACAATAGCATCAATACTCCTATATTTTTCATTTTTATCATTTTTATTTCTTTTTTTGTTTAATTGAAAAGTGTAAACCTGCGTATATATTTGCTCCGCTTATCGGTGCCCACACTTGTGTAGCATCAAAATACGCACCAAAAGGATCATTTGCAGAAATAATGGCATCATTTTGAATGACATTTAGCAAATTTTCTCCACCTAAGTACACACTAAAGTTCTTAAAATTATATGTGATTTGACTATTAAGCAGCCAAAAACTTTTTGTAACTAAATCACGCTGATAAATTTCAGGGTTTGTAGCTGTTGACGGTAATCGTTTTTTACCAATCCAATTTCCAGTCAAATCAATCCCCCATTTTTTGTTTCTTGTTTGGTAACCTGCATTTAGCAATACACGGAACTTAGGCACAAATGCTTTTTGCACCAATTCATTATTATAAGTTCCTTTTACATCATAATATTTAAATGCAGTTCTCAACTCTAACCCTTTTGTTGGTTGAACCGATAATTCTACTTGTGTACTGTGAGAAAAAGAAGTTGCATTGGTATTATAAATATGGACTTCATTAGGAGAAATATCCATATCAACAATCAGTTGATTAATGAAATGCGTATAGAAATAATCCACCGTAAAAGATGCAACATTGTCATTTACCAAAAACTTTTGTGTAAACGTTGCCCCAGCACTAATCCCATCTTCAGGTGTAACTTCAGGAGAAACCACCCACTGTCTATTACTTGCCATTAAGCTATTATAATCTGCAAATGGATTTGGAACACGGTAACCTCTCCCCACACTCAAACGCAATGCATTTTTCTTAGTTATGTTCCACTTCCCATGAATACGAGGAGTAATTAACGGTCCGTAAAGGTTATGATAATCTGCTCGAAAACCTGCAACAACAATTAATTTATCATTACGATTATAAGTATACTCGCCATAAGCACCTGGAACAATTTCTGTTTTCAGAAAAGAAGAATCATTGTAGGTCTGATCATAATCATCCAACAAGAAACTTACTCCTGCTTTAATGTTGTGGTTGGTATTTCCTATGATGTCACCATAAATTGAATTCAAATAGATCTTTCGTTGTGTCCCTTCATAAACTGTATTACCAAAGGTGTTACGCATATTATGATACTTGGCTTGCCCAACTAAGCCAATACTACCAAATTTTCTATTCTTGAGGAAGTAACCATTTTTCGCAAATAACTCAACGTGTTTTGTATCAAACGAAGCATTCCATGCCGAACCTGTAGGCGCGTCAGAACTGCTTCCTAATTGCCCCCCTTCTTTATTACCATAAGTTGCTTTAATACCAAACTTGGCTTCTGAATTTTTTCCTTCAAAATTCCAACGGTGCATTACAGCTGCTAATATCCCAATTGGCATATCACGAAAACCATCTTTATTAACATCAGATTCTGCAAATTGGTTGGAAACATGAACAAATGATAAAGTTGACCATTTGTCATTTAGAACCTGTGCCCCATGAACGTTGATTTCTGCACGGCCAAATTTGTTTCCATAAAGGTTTACATAAAGTCGCTCTGCTTCGTTTGGCTTTTTCAATTCTAAATTGATCATTCCAGCCATTGATTCGTAACCATTTAAAACAGAACCTGTTCCTTTGGTTATTTGTATGGATTCGATCCATGTACCAGGTGTGAAATTCAAGCCGTATGAGGTAGAAAGCCCCCGCACCAAAGGGATATTTTCCCATTGTAATTGTGTATAAACACCGTCGAGACCTAACATGTGGATTTTTTTTGCCCCGGATACTGCATCAGTTATGTTTACATCCACAGAAGCATTGGTTTCAAAAGATTCTGATAAATTACAGCATGCTGCTTTTCTTAATTCATCTGAGCCAATTGTTTCTACATGTCTTGGATCTAGCAGGCCAATGTGTTTTCCTAAATTTTCTCCAATTACCACAACACCGTCCAAAACTTTCCCTTCTTTTAAGTTAAAAGTAAAGTCTAAACTTGGATCAGTTACTTCATAATAAATGGTTTTAAAACCTACGGAACTAATTATAAGCGTGTCGGGCAAAACTTTTGCTTTTATTTCAAATCCGCCAGCATCATTTGACAATGCAACCGATTTATTGAATGCCCAACGTACCTTTGCCCCAGGAACTGGCTCTTCAACGCCATCTGCATTTAGCGTAATTATTTTTCCTTTCAACAAAACATCTACCTCCTGACCAAACGCAGTGGAGGAGAGTAGTATGAAGAAAGCTATTATTATTTTATACATTATTATATCCTAATTTAATTAAAAGTTCAATTGAATTATTTCTCATAATACAATACTGTTTGATGTATCATATCTATGAAGAAATACCGCACCAGATTAGTACGTTAAACTAGGAATCAAATTAGGAATCGCTGCAAACTTATGGGGATATCCGTCCAAGATTCTGGATTGATATAAACCCATTCTGAATTATGATCAACAATTTGCTCATTGAAAAATGTAGGGTTAAAAACTACATGTGCAATGGCAATTAATTGAATCGTATTTGCTGTATTATGAAGTTCGGCAGTATTAATTACCTGCGTAAATTCAGATTGGCAGCAAGTTTTCTTTTCAACATGATTTTCATGTTCAGCAGGTTCTGAAGTTTTGCAACAAGCATCCTCTTGCCCATGACAATGTTCAACTTCTACAATTACTTCATTTTCGCAAACACAATCGGCTGATCCAAATAGCGCAATATCTGTGATTTGACCTTCACAATAGTGTACTTCAAACGTATTTCCGAAAGCGGAAAACGAAAAAAGAACCAATAATAATAGTGCTTTGAATCTCAACACAGAAGACAAAGTTAGGTAAAAAGAGGAAATGACTGCGTTATAGCAATGTTAAAATGATAATTGCATTGGAAAGCTATTCATTAAAAACTCCAGATTGCTTGATATCTTTGTACGAGCGTAAAACCAATTCTCCCCAACCTCTGTAATGTTGACCGTCAAAAGGTTTTGATGTGTACTCAGAACCTATTAGGACAATATATACTTCTCGTTCCCAATCTTTTGAATGCTCCCTTAAGACAGTTGCATCTGTTCCAGAAACTGTTCCACCGCCATACCCTACGTACATAAAAGTGTAGCCACCGAGAGGGGATTCTGCTGCATCAGCACCAAGGTTGGCAACAGTCCGTAAATACTTTGCTACACCAAAAATATTAAATTCATCTGACGCTAAATATTTTCCAATAACACCTGTGTTACCACTATTAATTGATGCACTATCCCTTGAATTTTGAACTTGTTCAAGCAAACCATATTTAACAGCTGACGATACTTCAATTTGCCCTAAACCAATTGAAGTACCTGATCCCCAGTTTGCTCCTTGAAAATCTGAAGCATCCTCATTCATAGACTGGTCAATTTGCTCTGCCATAATTATTGCAGCAATCAATTCTGGTTCCAATCTGTATTGTGCTCCTGCTGCCTTAATCACTTGGATACGGCTTGGTAATTCATCTGTATACATTTCCCCAAATTCTGTATTAATATCTCTACCAAACAAAACCAACACTCGCTCCATTCTTTCCGCTTCAGACAAACTAGCAAAATACTCTGCCGATAAAAGCATTTTCATTGCATTACCATACTTATATATTAATTCGTATCCTGCAGTCTCAGTATTTATTGTGTCTCTCCAATCTTTTCCTAATTCTGCTTTAGCTTGTTTTACCTGAGAAGACAAAAACCACATATCCCACCAACTAATATAAGCATCACTAGCGGATACACCTGAACTTCCACTACCAGTAAAAACCTCTTGCGGATTATTCATTGCCCTTGTTCTATATTTAGACTTTAAGCTTCCTGATGCTTCAGGTCCAGAATCTCCATATCGTTCGCGATCAACATCATATTGAAATCGCGTAAATTCACATCCATCATTCTGCCAACCTTGTTCATTCATATATTGACAATAAGAAAACTCCACTGCTGTAAGCGGATCTGATGAGCAACAATCTACTCCTGATTCACACATTTCAACATATTCATCTCCCGCATCTAAAGTTTGACTTAGTTCGTAACAATCAACTGACCTTTGAATTTTTTGATTCTTATTATTTCCTTTTTGCTGAATAGTATGAGTAAGTTCGTGCGCTAAAAGCTTTTTACCAGCCCTTGAATTGGGTTGATATTCACCTTTCTTAAAATATATGTCTTGACCTATTGTAAATGCTTTTGCATTAATTTCAGAAGCTAACTGATTTGAACGACTATCATTATGAACTTTTACTTCACTAAAGTCCGAATTAAACTTAGAAGAGAGTTCTTTTTGAATAGGTTTATCCATTTTTCTACCTCCCCCTTTACTTGCATTAATTGAAGATTGAAAATTGGAACTAACTGAAGATTTTGCCTCTCCATTGCCTTTACGCATCACTTTTTGCTCATCATCAGAATCACTTATTTTCCGCTGAACAGCTGGAGCAGAAACTCCTAAAGAAGCTGTTGACTGATTGGAATTTTGATGTGCCATTCCCCGCACATTTTCCATTTGATTCGTATCCAATGAGGCTGCATCAATAGACGAAGGTCCTCTAAAATTTAGTTTTGGGTTCATAATGAATCAAGATACAAAATTTAGACCGAATTTCATAATACAACAACTAACAAAGTGTTGATCTTCCAATTGGTACGTTCAACTTTACATTTCTCAATGATTCAGGAATTATCAGTTTCTTAAATGAATTTATTACCTCTTTTTTAAGTTCTAATAACTCTTCAATAGATCTATTAGGACAATCAATCACATCCTCTATTTCATCCACTTCTCCAATCATTCCTTGATCGTCTACAAAAAACGAAACAACAATTGTTATATCAGCACAATCAATGCAGTCCTGAATTATATTTTTCAGATCTAAATAATTGACTTTAAAATCTTCAAACCACCACTTCTCCATCAAATCATTCCAATCAACAAATTGTTGCGGCGTAAAATCATCAAAGCTTAATATTTTTTCTATTTGCTCATTCATTTCCATTTCTTTTTCAGAATTATTAGTGTTTCCGCATGCTGTGAAAAAATAGCACATTATTAAAGTCAATTTTAATCCTCTCATCTATATTAGAATTAATCTGCAAAATAATGCTGCTTGCCACCACCTTGTTTTTTATTGGCAACTTTCATTATTTCTTCCATAGTTTGCATTTCTAAAATTCCCTTTAAAATAACCCCGGCGCTTCCAGGACTTACAGACTGATTGGTTCCCATAACTCTTAATTTATCTTTTGACTTTTTATTTCCTTTAGCGTCTGTCACAAGCCCACCTCTAATTTCATCCATATAATTAATAGTTGAGCAAGCATTTAAAAACCAAACTTGATACTGACTATTATCAAATTTACCGGCTTTGCTTAACCGTTCCAAATCGTTTGCTTTCCCTTTCAAATAACCATTTACTTCTGCACTATATCCTTTTTTTAATTTTCCCGCTTTGTGCAGAGCAGAATTTACTCCAATAATAAAGTTTTCTGCGGGGCTTTTTTTAGGATCAAAATCTGGTCCTGTCCCCATACGAGCGTGCCCCACATAAATAGTCATTTCCTTTTGTGATATAAAGCCTGAAAAAGTGTCTTTAGGTTTCGTTTTATTTGCATCAATTAAATCTACTATAATTTCAATTTCAACTTTTGGGGCCGTATTATCTCCTTGCACCTTGTACTTTCGCTTTCCCGAGTATCGATCCAATGTGGTAGAGGAAGAAGCCAATTTAAGTCCGTATTTGGGATCGTTTAGCACGGCTAGAATTAATCCCTTTGAAACTTTTGTCGCATTATTCTTATCATAACCTACAGCAACACCAATTTCCAACTTATTATCTTTAAATAACTCACCATAATTGATACCGTGTTTACCACCCGTTTTCCAGTTTTCCCAAGCTGCTTTAGTTTTTGTACCTATTTTCCCATCAACATCCCTTCCTGTAAAACCTAAAATTTCTTGCGCTTTACAAACTAATGCAATAAAACTAGCATCAATCGCAGCTGATGATTTAGCATTCTCGTAAAGTGCTTTATTATCGGTTCCCACAACTTTATATAATTCTTCAACCAAGCCAGTTGTCCATTTAATAGTTTTGCCAATTTTAGATTTTTTATAAAAACGTTTAGCAGATTTCGTATCACATTTCCGTTGAATAAGCATTGGGCTTATATTGTTGTTTTGCTGAACAACATGCGTTAGCTCATGTGCCAATAAATGTTTCCCTTCTCGTGATCCTGGTTGATATTCTCCTTCATTAAAATAAATATCTTCTCCAAGTGTAAATGCTTTAGCATTAATCTCCGAAGCGAGTTGATGAGATCTGGAGTTATTATGAATTTTTACATTTTGAAAACTTTCTCCGAATTTAGATTCAAATGAATTTTTTAATCCATTATTCAATTTAGTTCCTTGGCCTTTAGATGCGTTTAAAGCAGATTGAAAACCACTACTTGCAGCAGTTTCTCCCGAAGATTTTTCTTTACGCATAACCGTCTCCTCATCTGGCTCGCTAGATTTACGCTGAACGGCAGGAATTGAAGCGGCATTTGATGTAACTTTCGCACCTTTTGCTTGATAAGCAACTCCCGCAACATGTTCTTTTGGAGTCGATTCATGTGCTGCCATATCAATCGAGGATGGTCCTCTAAAATTCTGTTTTAAGCTCATATTCTTGTGTTAAATCATGCGTATCAATTAAAGTCCCCAAAAAGTTGTTTTATAATGATGCCCCAAACGCACATAAGACGCTCGATATTTATCTTGTATTTCTGGAACGAATTTGGTTACTTGAGCACCGATTGCAATTATTTGCTCTTTCTTCTTCAGTCCAAAAAATGCAGGGCAAACAGCAATTTCGTTTTTCGAATTTAAATTCGCCATTGCTCCTGCTCCACATGACAAATTATTAGAAGGCAAACAGTTAAATGTAAATTTCTTACCCCGGTAAATTGATTTCAATTTATTTGTACGATCATAAATTCCCGCTAATGAGTATTTATTGACTTTGCCGAACTCTTTTTCATGACTTGGTTTCATAATTCTAAGATTTTTGGGGTTAGAATAAGTTTGTTTAATTCCTGCTGCAGCCAATGAGTTCCAACGCTCTGCTCTTGAAAGTGCTTCTTCAACAGTCAATTTATTTTTACCACAACCATTCACAACATCTCCTACCGGATCAACCAACGTGTTCTTTTTACTCTTGATTATATGTCCATTTACATCATTAATAAACATAGTGTAAGAATCAGCATTTCTCAATGCTTTTTTTGGACTTGTAAATCTAAAAACTCTACTATGTGCATAAGATGTATCATCCAAATCCAATGTAATAAAATGCCCCATTTCATGAATCAAAATTCGGCGTTTGAAACTTGCTTCTTTGGCATTAAAATATTTTGGACAGAATAAAACATCAACCTGTGATGATGTTAGGGCATAAGATTTTGTACAAAATGCATGTTCATCTCCTGCACAACGCCTAACAGTATTCCCCTTTATTTTAGGTAGATCCTTTTTAAGCAATCTCAATACCCGCAGAACATGTGCGATCACATTATTGGAATGATTTCCAAAATACAAATCCAATAGTGTTTCTACTCCCTTATTTTTTGCTGGATGTCTGAAATAATTAACTACTTTGTCATAAGCATTCTTTACATCAGTTAAAGAACCACTTTGCGTTTTATCAATATCAGCATGTTCCGTAGTAGTACAATCTCTATCTTTTGTATTTTTCTTACCGTTAGTTGCAGGAACCTCAACAGTACTAAATTGCACGGCTCTAAATTCACGATACTTGTAGCTATTCGCGCTTTCACTAAAACGCGGAACGAGATGATATTTTACGCTTTTACCGTCATAAGACTCCATTAGTTTTTGAACTGCTCGCAGTCTTTTCATTATGAGGCGTTCATTTACCTTTTTAGGACCTTCTTCAGAAGCAAACCCATAGAGATATACATTTTTTATGGAGCTCGCACCTCCCATAAATTTCGCAATTTTCTTTTCCTGAGAGAACACAATATCACTACTAGCTTTGTCAAAATAAATTCTATCCCCAGATTGCTCCTTCTCATCTTTTATGCCTTTCACTTCTAAATCACTCCTTGGCTGGTTTTTAGGTTCACGTTGAATAGTGTCCGAACTTCCTTGCTGAAGCGTATCCAAAGACATTCGACTCCCTTCTCCATACTTATATCCAGGATTTGCTCCATCATAAGTAATTCCTAATGATGCTCCACTGCTTCTATTATCTCCACTTAATTCTGGACGATAATTATTAAAATCTCGCATAAAAGTGTGCATTAGTCTTTTTTGTTGGTCAAGCGGTTTATTTCTAATTAATTGATAAAATTCAACCGCAGCAACTTTATGCCCCAGATCAAAATCAGCAGCTGGTAACCATTGATTCGATTTTACATCAAAAAACTCCCATCCTCCTGGAGACTGTCGTGCTAAACCTTTCATTTCCCAATGATGATATAAATCTTGGCGCCATGCTTTTGTTAATTGACTATTTGATGCGCCCACTCTTGCACGTGCAGATTGGGTTGGAGAGGTTATTCCACTTTCTATTTTATAGTTCTTCCATAATGCACTAATTTCTGCAGTGCTTAAACCTAACCCCGCAGCTTCTCTTCTTAGATCATTCCATGATAAATGCTGTGTACTCGCCTGCCCTACGGAAGGAACTAATGTGTCATCTATTGGACTTAAACCATCTATATGTCCTGCCTGATTATCAACAGGACCTGGCAATTGATGACTTGGTGGAATAATCTGCGAGTCAGGTGTAGTAACAGGTCCTGTCAACTGATGGCTAGGCGGAATTATCTGCGAGTCAGGTGTAGTAACAGGTCCTGTCAACTGATGACTAGGCGGAATTATCTGCGAGTCAGATGTAGTAACAGATCCCGTTTTTGGCACATTAGTCTCAATTACAGCAGGTAACTGAATATCCTGAAAGCCTCCTAAATCAGCTAGTATCTCATCAGTTGGAGTCACCTCCTTAAATGGTTTCCCAGATAAGTCTTGCATGTTTTGTGAGGCTGTGCCAGTCGTTGGTTGCTGACCAGCAGAAGAAGCAACCTTTGGAGCTTCAACCACTTGCGGAGCAGGTGTCGCAACAGGCCCTGGTAATTGTCGACTTGGTGGAATAACCTGTGGTGCAGGTGTCGCAACAGGTCCTGTTAATTGACGACTCGGCGGAATAATCTGCGGTGCAGGTGTCGCAACAGGCCCTGGCAATTGTCGACTTGGTGGAATAATCTGCGGTGCTGGTTTCGCAACAGGCCCTGTTAATTGACGACTCGGCGGAATAATCTGCGGTGCTGGTGTCGCAACAGGCCCTGGCAATTGTCGACTTGGTGGAATAACTTGCGGTGCAGGTGCTGAAGGAATAGTGCTTGCTGCAGGTGTTAAGGCGGTAGTATTTGGTTCAGCTCTTTTAGCACCAATCAATAAAGGAGCTAACATTTTTAACCTTCCAGCAAGTGTCTTCCCTATTCGAGCTGCAATCGGTCCTAAAATAATCATCCCGATCATTATTGATAACGCGATAATACTACTTGCTATCTGTCTATAATCTTCTTGTTCTTGAGCAACTTCTAATTCGCTAGAAGCTGCATCAATTCCTCGCGCTTCACTTAAATCCTTTATAGCCTTACCAATTGCCACTGCCTCTATAGCCAAGGCACTTCCCACTGAGAACGCACTTATCCCAGCATGTATTGTTGCCCCAACTCCACCACCTGCAGCACCACCACCGGCAGCACCTGCACCACCGCCTGCAGCAGCTCCTGGCGCAGCTCCGACTCCTACAGTAGCAACACCAACGCCTACACCTCCAACAGCAGCACCTCCTCCACCACCAATTCCTAAACCACCAAGGAATGATATTGCCACCAAAGCCAAATCTATTGCACCAACAATTCTATCAATACCTCCTAAAACAGTTCTGGATGCACTTAGATACCAATCAAATGTATCAATTACCCCTTTTTTGAACTTTACATTTAACTCTTCAAATTCCTTATATTGTCCAGACCAATCCCATAAGGCAAAAGTATCAATGAGAATCGCACCTATCACTGTGCGCCACTCACTACCCATCACTCCTAACTGATTAAATATCTCAGATAATACTCTAAGTACAGGTCCTGCTACAATTCCAGCTTCAGTAAATATTCTTCTTGCTTCGGCCTCTGCAATTGCAGGAATTGCGGTAACATAAGGTTCTAAATGATCGAGTAATTCCTGTACCTTTTCCCCTGGATTATCCATAAACTCTTCAATCATCCTTAATGTTGAAGGGTCTAGATCCAAAAGGGATAGAACATTATCTGAAACAAAACCTTTTAATTGCTCAATTAATGCTGCCCTAATTGCAGGATTTTTAATAATTGTCTGAATTGCAATTACCGCTTCAATCGGGCTTCTTTGAAGATCTTCAATCGATAATGTTAAGGCTTCGTATGTTGCTTGACTAACCTCTATAGCACCTCCGAGAACAGGAATATCCTTCCATTGCCAAGAATCTTCTTGCTCCTCACGCTGCACCTTCTTTTCAGATTTTCCTTGCTGAATTGTATGTGTTAATTCATGCGCTAACAAGCGTTTTCCAGAGTTCGTACCTGGATTGTATTGTCCTTGATTGAAATAAATATCATTACCAGAGGTAAAAGCCTTGGCGTTTATTTGATTGTTTAGGTTGGTCGCTTTTGAATTTGTATGAATCCGTACTCGGCTAAAATTGGCTCCAAAACCATGTTCCATATATGACCGCGTGCCAGAATCCATTGAACTTCCTCCTCCTTTTGATTTGCCCAATGTGTTTTCAAAACCAGAACTAGCAATGAACCCTCCATCTTTCTTCTCTGAAGAGCGTTGCACACTTTCGTCTTCACAAGCCTTACATTTTCGCTGTACTTTACGAGATATATTTACACTGCTCACATTCTTAACAGTACTTTGTTCTTTCATTGAACTTCGCATCACCCTGTCCGCCATCTGGTCAGCTTCTTGCTCGTACTTATCATTTGGCGATCCAATTTTCAATTTGGGCTGAACTTTTGTCTTTTTAGGTTCAACAGCTATAAACTGAAGGTTCTCTTTTTGATCTACCTTGAAGTAGCGAACTTTAGATTTTAACACATAATTCGCCTGAGGTTTCTTAATCTCTTTGGTAATCAAATCTACCGAATAAGAAATAGTGCCTCCTTTGCCTTTTTTCTGCTTCGTTATTCCTACAATCAATGCAGTAATATCACCTAAGTCAACCACAGTTCCTTTAATCCCCTCTTTCAGTTTAACTTTACCTTTAGAAACATCAATAATTCCATTCATTGCTCCTGGAATCGAAGAATTAATAACTTTTTTGAAATTGCGTTCTTTAACACGCCACAGTAGTTCCTTTTTAAATTTAAATTGATCTCCACGCTCAATATTTGTAATATGTGGAGGGATAACATTTGCAAATAAATCTAAATTAAATTTGATGCGTTGGGCAGCTTCTTTCCCTTCACCAAAATCAAATTTTTCTTTCTTGATAGTTAATGTAGATTCATCACCAATATCAACCACTAAATTATTCTTAAATGTCCATGTTAACCCAAATGACTTAACGGCTTTTCTAAAATTACCTTTCAGCACTAGTTCACCCGTTTTCTTATTCATGTTGAACCACTGACCTAATCTAAGAAGCTCATTCAAACCAACTAATTGACCAGTTGCGCTTACACCTGATTTTTTCTTTTTATTAGAGACACCCGTATGATCTTGAAGCTGCTCTAATAACTTTCTTAATGTTACAACCTTTGGATTATCAACTGTTGTATTCGGCGCATACTTCTGTGCTAAATCTTCAATATCTTGTGCCGATAATCCTGAATCTTTAACCGTTTCCACAATTCTTTGAACCGCAGCCATATTAAAAGGAGTGCTATCTGGAATCCCTCCTTTTTTCATGAGCAACTCAAGCGCTTTTATTTTTTCTTCCCCTAACTCTTCCTGCAATTTCAAAAATGCCTCTTGCGCAGGTGTCATTTGTTTACTACAATTCAATTCTGATACAGACACTTCCGTTTGCTTTATTTCAGGAAAGAACGCATGTACTTCTTTAGGCAAGTATGGTTTAAGATTGGATGTAAATAAATTGGCCAATGAAACAGGTATATCTTTAACAAAATTCAGTTTCAATATTGTCGGTGCAATTTTCTTCTGGAATTTGCAGGATGATACAATCTTTGCCATTAAGGCTTCTCCTAAAGCTTGAACCGCAATCCACAAACAACCAATTAATGGAGGAGAGACACAGGCTATAATTCGATAAATCCATTTAGCAGCATTTACTAAAGAGGCAATATCTTGCAACATATTCTTTATGCGCTCAAACTCACCGAGGTATCTTTCAAATGGCGCTACTAATGTCTTTATAACAGTATCTATACCTTGTTGGAATTTATCTCTTAAGCCATTATATAGCTTTTCCATTTTAATAATCTTGGCTTCCAACTCAGGCACTTCACCTTTAAGATCATTCTTGAAACCTTCAACGAACTTGTCTATATTTTTCTCAATGCCACTTTTAATCAAATCAAAAGTTTGAACAATAAGAATTTTGGCAACTACTTTAATAATTTTAAATGCAGCTCTAGCCAATGCGCCCATAAGTCCAGATCCCCATGAAGAAAACTTACTACCACTCTTCCCTTTCAACAATTTTTTAAATTTATCTTTGACTTTGGTGAAAACTCCTTTCATTTTAGCTTTAAAGCCTTTAATCCTTGCTTTAACCTTCGCTTGAAATTCTTTGAGTTTTTCTTTTACACCTTTTTTATCATCAGACTTAATCTTCTCTTGTTGTTTCTTTTTGGTTTTTTCATCTTTTGGTTCACAGCCTTTCAAAACCTTGCGCTGTACTTTCTTCCCTTCATTTGGTTTTATTCGAGATGGCGCAGCAGGTTTCTTATTATCTTTTAGTTTAGCCTGAATACCACCTAAAGGGTAAGGTTTTGGAATTGAATAAAAATATCCTCCAATAACAAATTTCTTTCCATATAAGTCTGAGATTGGTTTAACCTCAGAATGCTTATCATCAACCTTTCGTACAACTTTATAATTGAAGTAATACTTGTCTTTATATGCCCTACGGTTTACACGACTAGATAATGGCCACAAATTATCGTAGCGGTCATATCCCCCAAACCCTAAATCAACAACGTGGTCAGCATCATTTTGCTTCCAATTATAGCCGCAATTCGTCAATGCTGCGCGGTAGGTTCTCTGCGGCTCTTGACTTTTGTGACGATTAGATTTTGTTCGGGTTAAGATATCTCCCGTTTTCACCAAACGGCCTCCGCCATTATTAGTAAATCCTTTCCCATCTTTCTTTACACCAATATCTACCGTTTTGCTTTTATAACCCAATTTATGAGGCGTAGTTATTAAATACTTTGGTTTCCCTTTTCTATTGGATAGTTTTACTGATTTAGGATAATATTTAGGTGGTTTATACCATTTAATTTTTATAGGATTTGTACTTGTATCACCATCTACAATTCCACGCATATCATCAACACCAGCAATCACTTTTTTAGACATGGACTTTATTGCTCCGCTAATATTCCACCCCGGCTTTTCATATTTGCGTTTAGGATCCCGTTTAATCACCCTTAATTTATCAAACGGATAATTTGTTTTAATCCTATCAATCTCTGACTGAACACCAACCTGATTCCTACTTCCAACAGGCAAAGCTTCCAACTGATCTTCGACATACTTTTTCCCATGCTTCCAACGAAGTGAAACACTCATTTTGAATTCAAAAGTATCGCTATGAATAAGTCGCATAGCAACAAGGAAAAGACCTTTTCCATTGATAATAGCAACAGTCGGACTTCCACTCCCACCATGTTTCTTAATTAAACTAGTTACTTTCTTTTTTATCGCCGTATCAGTAGCTCCATCTTCTCTACTCACCTTTTCTTTATAAACAATAATTTCTGCTTTCAAGGCTTCCCACTTTTCTTTTGCTAGTGGCACCCGTTGAATAACTTGTTTATTACACTTTGAAAATTTACGTTGAACAGTTGGAGGAGCACTTATATAAGGATTGTATTGCTCTTCTTTATCCCAAGATTTGAGCTGAAGATTTGGAGAATAAGAATAATTTGAAGGTTTTCTTTGAATACCTTCATCTTCACATTTAGCGCATTTACGCATGATAGTTCCATCAGAACCCAATGGACTTCGCATAACGCGATCAGCCATTAGATCGGCTTCCTTTTCATACTTATCATTAGGTGCACCAATATTGAGTTTAGCTTGCACCTCTTCTTTTTCACAAGCAGAACACTTTCTTTGCACATTTGCGCCTACTGCACCTTGTTGAATTGTATGCGTCAACTCATGCGCTAACAAAGTTTTACCTTGATTAGAATTAGGCTGGTATTGCCCTTGATTAAAATAAACGTGGTTTCGGTGTGTAAATGCCTTAGCGTTGATTGAATTACTCATTTTGGAAGCATAGCTACCAGTATGAATTTTTACATTACTAAAATCTGCACCAAAACGAGAACTCATAAAGGAATTTGTGGCACTATCCATAGATTGACCACTTCCTTTCGATTGATTTAATTTTGACGAGAAATCGCCCATGGGTGGACCCCGGCCTGAATTTTCGTTTCCTTCTTTTTGTAAAATATCTTCATCTTCTGGTTTTCTTTGGACGGTTGACCGCATTTGAATAATGGGTTTAACAGACCTTAAACTAGAAGTGCTTGTTTCATTTTTAGCAGAATTACTAACGTCTAATCCTACATCCGACTTTCGTTGAATAGAACTACCAGTTGTTACTTCGTTTGCACTGAGTTGCACATTTGGTAACTCAGACTCTTCTGTACTTTGTTCTTTAGCCTCACAAC
>CAKZPK010000440.1 GCA_937139035.1 uncultured Crocinitomix sp.
AAAAAAACAGGGAATCTTGAAAAAACAAAAAAAAAAAAAGAAAAAAAAAAAAATAAAAAAAAAAAGGAAATTGAATTGGGAAATAATTTATCTCCTGCATTTAAGTAGCCTATGTAATCGCCCTTAGCGATACTAAGCCCCTTTGCTAGAGCGTCATACATACCCTGATCTTCTTCAGATACCACAATACTTATTATATCGGAATATTCCTTTAGTAAGTCTAATGTGCCATCTGTTGAGCCACCATCAACAATGATATATTCAATATGATTATAATTTTGACACTTTATAGACTCTAAAGTGTCTCGAAATAATTTAACTGAATTAAATACAGGTGTTACGATTGAAAATAATATTCTCATCTATTTATCACCTATAACATTAAGGTTAGTCAATCTATAAGAATAAATAAGAAAAACTAAAAGTAGAGTGAATTCTGGCAAAAAAACCCCTCCTGTGAACTGTAAACTCATAAAAGCATATACCCAAAACATAAGTTTTTTATAATTTCCCAAAAGTGTAAATTTAACTATTTGAAACAAAATATAAATAAGGAACCCCACCCCGAAGACACCAAAATAAAATATCAAAAGTGCCATGCCGTTATCAATTGAACTTCCGATGGTGTTTCCATGAACTAAACCTAATGAAGTTACGAAATTTTCAACTTGACCAAATGGAACACCAAATGGTGTTGTTGAAAAAGCGTTAATTATAATTTTTTGGGGGGCAATTAGCCTCCAGTAACCTGATGTCCCTTCCGTATTGATTTCACTTAATCTATAAAACAAGTCACCAGGAAGCGTTAAAAATACTAATACTAATACTAATAATAAATAAAAAGAAAAAATTAAACCTACAAAACAAGATGGTTCATTTGAAGCATGGGTAACAGCAAGGTTTGGATCACGATTATATTCCATTTTTTTTAAAACCTATAGTGAAAAACTGTGGGGAATTCCTTGTACTGAGTTGGATGAGGATTTTGCTGCTCAACGAATCAAAAAACTTTCTCTTTTTGAGGCTGTAAAAAACGCCCTTTTTTCAAGTAAGAAGAATAAGCATAAAACCCTTGTAGACCAGTTCGCCTATCCTATTGGAGGAACAGGTATGGTATACGACAAGATGAAAACGTTTATTGAACAAAATGGCGGAAAGGTTTTATGCTCAACCCCCGTTAAAAAAGTAGATGCGGGTGAAAATGGAGCAACTTCAATTGAATTAATGTCAGGTGAGGTTATACCGTTTGATCATATTATTTCATCAATGCCAATTACACATTTAGTTCGCAATTTACCAAACGTTCCAACTGATGTAATTAGTGCTGCAACAGATTTAAAATTTAGAAATACAATACTCGTTTACCTCAAAGTAGAAGGGGTTGATGTGTTTCCTGACAACTGGTTATACGTTCATGCCAATGATTTGCAAATGGGTCGTATCACAAACTTCTGTAACTGGGTTCCTGAAATCAACCAAGATGAAAAATCAACCATTGTTGTTTTAGAATATTGGAGTTATAACGAAGATGAAATTTGGAATAGCACGGATGAAGAATTAGTTACGCTAGGTAAAAAAGAATTACGTGCAACAGGATTAATTAAAGACCTCGAAATTTCTCAAGGACATATCATCAAAATACCAAAGTGCTACCCCGTTTATGGAAAAGGTTATAAAGAACCTTTACAAAAGGTAGAATCTTATTTAAGTACCATCAATAATCTTTCAGTAATTGGGCGTTATGGATCATTTAAATACAACAATCAGGATCATAGTATTTTAATGGGGCTCTTAGCTGCAGATAATATAGTCAATAATCAAAATCACAACCTTTGGGAGATTAATACTGATTATGAGACTTATCAAGAAACTTCTACAATTACAGCATCTGGTTTAAGTGTTGAAGAATGAATTGGTTGAAAAACAACAAATATGATTTAATTGGAATAAGTATAATCTTGCTCCTATTCTTCATTTCCATTCAAGTTCGTAAAGAAAATTTAAAAGCCCCACTTGGCAGAAACCATGAGTGGATTACAGCACATTCATTAATAACCACCGAAATTTGGAGCGAAAATGGAGGACCATCCAACTATGCTTTTAGCCCAGTTTATAGTTACCAAGATATTGGAAGTACAAACAGGCGTTTATTAGGTGGAGTTTCAGCTGCAAATGGAGATGTTTATTACACCTCTTATCCTCCATTTGCATTTATTTACCTTTATTATTCTAGCCAAATTACTGGCGGCCCAACGGTATTCAGCGCCCGTTTTGCTTCATTGACTATTCATTTGATCTCGGCCATATTACTCTTTTTCTTAATCGGTTCATTGCGACCTGAACCTGATAAAAAAGCGTTAAACTTTGCTGGTATTATCGCCGCTGGATTGTACTTATTCGCTCAGGGAAATTTATGGTTTCATGGCAACCTCTACTTTTCGGACATGGTGGTTCAGCCCTTTTTTATTGGTGGCTTATTACTTACAGTGCGCTATATGCGCCATCAATATAAAAGTGAAAAACTCATTCTTACACTGTTTTTTATCACCTTCTTTTTAGGTACCTATACAGAATGGATTAGCTTGTTTTCAGCTTTCATTACAGGGCTATTGTTTTTAGGAATTGCAATAGCAAAAAAGCAAAAAAAATACTTGCGCCCATTTTTCATAATTGCCATTGCGTCTTCAACAGCACTTATTTTAACGGTATACCAATATGCATCAATTGATGGATGGGAATCCTTAAAAGCAACTTCAGAAAAAAAATACAATCAAAGAAGTGGACATTCAGAAGCGGCAGATGTTGACCCCAACTTTAGTATCCATAATAGCGAGAGCTTCACATTATTAAAGGACACTTTTGATAGTTTCTACAAATCGACAGAAAACTACATTGCTATTGCTTTCATTATATTGGTATTGGTCATTATTCTTCGCCGTATTAAGCGATTTCCCGAAATGACTAATCGCTATAATGCTAAATGGGGGTTACTCCTTGTAGCACTCATGATTATCCCATTATTCATGCACTATTATTTGTTTTACGACTTTAATTCCAAACATTATTTTTCAGGATTAAAAACAGGCACATTTCTTATTTGCATAGCCGCTATTTTAGTACAAGCTACATACGCATTATCTGCTCAATGGCATACTTACGCCGGCTGGACTTCAATTGCCTTATTTAGTGGGTTATTTATTTACAAAGCCAACCAAGCTACCGAACGTTATTGGAATGATCATACTATTGAAATGTTAGATATGGATCGGGTCAATTCGGCAAAAGAAATTGCTAAGTTTCGTGATCCAGAAGCAGCCATTTTCACAAATGTAAGGGTGAGTCCAGAACAACTTTTTTACGCTAAACATTGTGTAACTCCAATTCAAGATAGTGATAGCTCCGCTATTTTGCACGTAATGGATTTGTACAAAAACACGAAGGGGCAATATTATCACCATGAAGGATCGTTACTTAAAGCAATGGTAACAATTGAATTACACAACGATAATTTAGTATTTTTAGACACGATTACCTTTAATTAAATTAACCATAATGCCACAAAAACTTTCTAAAAAAGAACTCGCCGACATTATCCAATGGGATATTAAAAACTGGTCGAAGTGCCTTGATTTTTGGGAAGAAAATGCAGACTTAGATCAATCTAAAAAAGTATTGGCATTAGGTGAGCGTGAAGGAGGCATGAGTCTATACTTTGCATTAAAAGGACATGATGTAATTTGTTCAGATTACAATCCAATGCCCGACACAACTAAGGTAATGCACAATGAATACGGTGTTTCAGATAAGATTTCTTACCAAAAAATTGACATGAAGGCGATTGATTTAGAAGATGAATCTGTAGATATTGTAGTTTTTAAATCAGTGATTGGTGCTTTAGGAAATAAACCAGATCAGGAAATGGCTTTGAAAGAAATATTCAGAGTTTTAAAACCAGACGGGGTTTTTCTATTTGCGGAGAATTTAGAAGGCAGCAAATTACACCAATATTTGCGTAAAAAGTTTGTGAGTTGGGGAGAAAGATGGCAATATGTTACCAATACCGACATGGTGAATTGGAATACCTCATTTAAATCTATTAAAACTAAACCTGTTGGTGTACTAGGACTATTTGGAAGATCTGAAAAACAACGTAAATTCCTTGCAAGTTTTGATGTAATTCTTTCCCCTATTACTCCAAAAAAATGGCGGTACATTCTTTTTGGAGTTTTAAAAAAATAAAGGAATGGACCTTAAAAATAGACCGCCTACACTCTCAATTTTTAATATCCTGTGTTTTGTACTTCTTATAAGTGCTTGCGATTCGTCAACGGATGAAGAATCTAACTCCGCCCCTAAACAATTTATTGATAAAGTAAAAGATAATGAAGAAGTACCAACTTCATGGGAGGATGCCAGAGATGACGCTATCGACCAATTAGTTACAATAATTGAGCCCCAACCAAACGACCCAAACAATGAAATTATTTGCACCTACTGCTATTCAATTACTGAAAAGGACTTAGAAATATGTGACAGTTGCGGTATCGCTCCAAAACAAGGCACATACTCTCTGTCTCATGAGGAGTTGCAAACATTAAACACAACCCTCTGTAGGTCATGCTCTCAAATAATTCCTGAATTAGCAAAAACGTGTAAATACTGTACAACCTTTCAGTAATCCTACCTAATAAAACACTAAACAGTCACTATTTTTCTTCTCAACACACTCAATACTAACAGGCTTTGAACCTTTCAGCCATAAGTTTGTAATAAATTAAGTATATTCAGTAGACCAATTAATTGGTATTATATTTGTAATCAACGCATTAAAATAACAACATGTCATTAAAGTCCGCATTTTTAGCTGCATTAACATTTTTGTTAACAACAGTATCAACTGCACAAAATGCACAAATAGAAGTGGTTACCCAAGAAAAAATTCAGGGAATCATAACGATTTTAACCTACAGTCCAGACGGTAGCTTAATTGCTTCGGGGAGTGATAAAGAGAATGCCATTAAAGTTTGGGATGTAAATTCTGGAAAAATCATTGGAAAATTAGAAGGCCACACGGACGAAACAAGTGCCCTGCATTTTAATGAAGATGGAACAGAGCTGATCAGTGCAGGAAAAGACAATAAAGTGATTTTATGGTCATTAGTAGATTGGAATCTGATGGATTCCGTTTCTCTTTCTTCTCCAGTTAATGCTTTTAGTATTGATGCTTCAAAGTCAAATACTTTTTATTCAGGTAATGAAGAAGGCGCCGTGCATCAATGGACCGAGAACAATTTTAGAAACCCAACACAATTATATAAACACGATCATCCTGTAACAACAATTGACTTATTTGATCATTTCATAGTTACAGGTACCGGTTCGGGACGCATTGTTGTTTTTGATTTTCAAGACAAGAAAAAACTGGCAGAGGAAAAAATTCATACAGGCGCAATTAAAGGAATCAACTTTTACAATGACGGAAAAGGATTAATAACTGCAGGCACAAGTGGAAAAATTCATTTATGGGACATTCAAGATTTAAGTGATAGCAAACATTTTAATGCATCCACAATTGCAATCTCTGCTTATGATGCCAATGTAGCTAAAAATAAATTTGTTACGGCTTCGCAGAACAATGTCATTAAAGTATGGAATTTAGAAGGAGAACTATTACATGAATTTAAAAGCAGAGTAAACAAAGATGAGGATAAACAACCTGTTAAAGCCATTAAAATAAGTCCTGACGGAAGTACAATGGCAAGTTCTGGTTTTCAAAAATCACCCTCTAGAAAATCTAAAGAAAATAAAAACGTAATTAGAATTTGGGATTTGAATAGAGGTTCGCTTTACACCTCATTAGAAGGTTCTGTTAATCCTATTTACACCTTTGATTTTCATCCAACCAAAAATGAACTCGTAACACTTGGTGATGACAATACCTTAACCTTTTGGGACTTTAATACGGCTGAAAAATATGGAGAAGTTCAAATGGCGGAACCTAAACGTGAATTGGCTTCTTTAAGAATTCCAAGTGCAACTGGTGGAGACGGAAAAGTAGATCGCCAGGATATCAACAAAGGCAAAAGGTTTAAAGACATGATTGAAAGGGCAAGCAAAGGTGACTTTTCAGGTGTGAAAGATGAAACTAAAGAACGTAGTAAAAATGTTGGTGTTGGTTTTGCCAAACGTATGTTTAAAGAACGATCCATTGTCAAATATTCTGAGCAGGGAAGTTTCTTAATTACAAAACAAAAAGCAGATGAAATTAGGCTTTATGAATTTCATGATAATAAGCCTGTTTATATTGAACCGCTATTCTCATATCAACTTTCAATTAACGCCTTGCAAACTTCACCGGATGAAAAATACTTGGCAGTACTAGGCGCGGGAGATTCTGCCGTTTCTATTATCAGTTTAGAAACACAAAAATTCATTACCAAACTGAGCACACCTGCTCCAAAGGATAATTTTAGGTTCATTTATGAAGCAAATTCTTTGGCTTTTTCACCTAATGGAGAACTCCTTGCTGTTTGTTTTAACACAGGTAAAACTTTTGTATTTAAAACATCCAATTGGAGCTTAGTTTTTGAAAACATCTTACCTGACAATTTAGGTTATGTTGAAAGCCCATTTGTTAACTTCAGTAAAGATGGGAAATACATGGTTATAAAATCTATGCTTGGGTTGAAAAAATACAACACAGATAATTTTGACATATTTGGATCTGAACCACTAAAAATAAATGGTTATTCTGCCCCAATGGATAAACCACAAGATTACGCCATCACAATCAAAGATGACTATATTTATTTTGAAAACTTGTTCACGGGAGATGTTAAAAAAAGCATCCATGTCACGCCAAATCAAATCACGCACATTTCAATAAATCCTAAAGGAATGGTAGGCGTAACTTTTAGTAGCGGACAATTTCAATTACTAAACCCTGCGACGGGTGAAGAAGAAATTTTATTGGTAGGTGAAGGAGATAATTACATTTTTAAAACCTCAGAAAATTTCTATAAAGTATCGAAAGAAGGATATGATTTAGTGACATTCAGAATTGGAAATCAGGCTTTTCCTTTTGAACAATTTGATGCCATATTTAATCGACCAGATTTAGTATTGAAAAAAATGGGATGTACGGATACGGAACTAATGGGACTATACGAAAAGGCTTATTTAAAACGGATCAAAAAATTAGGATTGCAACCTACAACTGAAATCGTTTTGGCAGATATTCCACGTGCAAAAATCAATAACGCTGGAGAAATTCCCGCAATTACTCAAGAAAATTCTGTCAATGTAAATGTAGATTTTGAAGATGCAAAAGGATTAAAAAACTATAATATTTGGGTCAATAATGTCCCTGTTTATGGTAAAAATGGAAAATCAATCAGTGGAACATCTAAAAGCATAACAGAAGACGTTGATTTAATTCATGGGTTAAATAAAATTCAGATTGCTTGTAGAAATGGGAATGGATATGAAAGTCTTATCCAGACATTTTACGTTGAAAAACAAGGACCTGCACCACAACGAGATTTATATTTGGTCACCATTGGAACCTCTAAATACAAAGACAGCAGGTATGACTTAAACTATCCTGTAAAAGATGCCAAAGATCTAATTGACCTCATGCAAGCCAACCCAAATAACATGTATCGAAATGTAAAGTCGAAAAATTTATTTGATGGCAGTGTAACAGTAGATAATGTTGAAATGCTTCGCACATTCCTCAACGAATCCAACACAGATGATGTAGTCATTGTATTTGTTGCAGGGCACGGTGTTTTAGATGCTAATTTTGATTATTATTTTGGAACACATGACATAGATTTTAATAATCCTAGCGAACGCGGATTAGCATACGAAAAACTAGAGCATATTTTGGATGGTATTAAAGCCAACCGAAAAATCTTAATCATGGACACCTGTCATAGTGGTGAGGTAGACAAAGAAGACGTTTTCTTTACTGCAGATGAAGAACAGGATGAGAATGATGATGATATTGCGTTTCGTGCTGTTGGTGCGACTGTAGCTCAAGATGAAACTAAAGCAACCCCTTCTCGCCTAGCAGGTGAGTTATTCAATGATTTAAGAAAAGGAACTGGAGCCACTGTAATCTCATCTGCCGGAGGTGTAGAATTTGCAATGGAAAGTGACGAATGGAAAAACGGTTTATTCACCTATTGCATGCTCAATGGTTTAAAAAATCGTACGGCAGATTTAGATGGAGATGGCACTATAATGCTACTCGAATTACAAGAATATGTAGTGGACAAGGTACGTGCATTATCACATGGCAGACAGGTACCAAATTCGCGTATTCAAAATATAGAGCTTGATTTTCCAATTTGGTAGTATGAAACAGATTTTGCTATTTCTTCTTTTCACAGGACACATAATCAATGGTCATGCCCAGTCTGAAATTGAGGTTAAGGTAAACATAATGGTAGATTCTCCTAAAGACACCCCACTGTTCCCAACAAAATATCAAATAGTATTCTATACAGCAAATGACACCTTTAATTTGGTGACTGATGGTCATGGAGTTTTAGAAATGTCAACTAAAGATGAACAGCCAATAATCGCTCTTAATCAACAATATTCTTATGTGGTATATGAAGGCAAGCAGTATTTAGGAGAGGATACTTTTGGCACTTTCGTAGAACAAAACACACGAATCTTCAGAGATTTCAAGCCTATTCATTTTGTCTGTAGAAAAACTTATAATCCAATTGGTTTTAAAAGTAATTCACTCAACCTTACTCCACAAGGTAAAAAAGACTTTGCACGACTGTCTGTTTTTTTGGAAGAACAAGAAAACGTGGTGCTAGAACTTTATGGAATTGCCAACAAAAACACCTCAGGACTACAAGCTGTAGCACAAGCAAATAAAATTAGAGATTCACTCATTTTTGAAGGACACTTTGCTGACCGCTTAGCAATAAATAAACCGAGGCGAACTGATGGAGAATCAAAAGTTGGATTCTCAATTATTTCCTTTGATTATACTCCCTGCACAGGTAGTTCTGTAGTAAATTTTGACAAAGCAACTGATACTATTGTAGAAACTCGTTGTGATTCGCTTCAGTTCATTGCGAATTATTTGAATATTCAAGAAGAAACCTTTGCGGTAATTGGTGTTTATACGGTCAAAGACAACCGCGTTGAGAAACAGAAAGCGATTCAGCGTGCAGAATTGGTTCGTGCGAAACTAATTAGTTTGGGCGTTGATGAAAACCGCCTTCGTGTAACCACGTCCTATCATGAAGAACCTGGCCTAAACGATCACCGTGATTGGCCTTTTTATCCACTAAATTATTCTTACGAAATAGGTGTATATATCCTTGGCGATTATTAAATTCACTATTTAATTAAAGACTATGGCAAGAAAAAATAGCACACCAAAAGAAAAGTTTTTTGAAGACGCCCTCATTCAAAAGTATGTCTCAACCATGTCATTAACGGCATTTTTAGGTATTGGTATATGGATGCTTATTGATCCTAGCGGTATGAAACACGCTTCAATAGAAAAGTCTACCGTTTATTTAATGAAAGAAATTTGGAGTTTTGGTACTGGAGTTGCAATCTGTGCAATTGCCATTTTCTTTTTGATTAAAACAATTTTAAAAATTAGAACAATGAAAACCTTTACTTGGGTAAGGGCAGATTCAGGTTATTATTTATTGCGTGATGAAGTTCGTATTTCAGGAATGCAATCCTTGTATGACGGAGATGATTTAATCTCGTTTAATCCTCCTTTGAATGAGGTTTATCGTTTTCCAAAATATGCCAAAACAAAACTCGGAAAATACAGGAAAGCAGAAATAGATGAACGATTCAATTGCGTAGATGCTTTTTGGACAGCTAGCAAGGATGGTTTTTTTCTTTATTACAAAGGTATTCGGGTTGAGGGTTTAACCTCTGAGTACAGAGGTGATGATTTAATTGCGACCTCAGCTGCGCTAGGTAAAAAATTTCGTCTTCCTAATTACCAATCAGGTTTGGACAATAAAATAAGAAGTGCGAGTCGGTATTAGCTAATTTTGAAAAAAAAAATACCCATCAGCATTTAAACTGATTTATTTCAAAGCTCCAAATATCTCCGAATGAAACTGTCATTTCTAGATGACAATTTCTTAATGCTAGCATGATTTTAGGTTAATATTAATCTTGAATCGGTAGTTGTAAATTGAAGTAAAATTCACAAACTACCACGATAATGAACACACAAAAGACACAATTAACTGAATTACAATATCAAGAACTAGTAAATGCGCAAATAATTCAACAAGGGCTACTACCTAAACCAAGGCATTTCAATCGAATTTTTGACGATTCTTTCATACTTTACAAACCACAAAACATAATTTCAGGTGATTTTTACTGGGTTGGCAAGCAAAACAATCTTAAGTATTTAGTTGTAGGTGATTGCACGGGGCATGGTATTTCAGCTGCCTTACTATCAGTTCTAGCCATCAATCTTTTTCAATATGCCATTATGAATAAAGGCATTAAAAAAACAGATAAAATACTACGAGAAGTGGACCGTAAATTCATTGAGAGTTTCAAAAACAATGAAGATAAAACCTTTGACAATCCGTGGATTGATTTATCCATAGTCTGCATTAATGAAGAAAAAAAATCACTCCAATTTTCATCTGCAAATAGAAAAATAATGCATGTTAACAAAAGTAATATGTCAATTAACAGAGGAAATAGATACCCCATTGGAGGATGGCAATTAGAACATAATCGTCAATTTGAACCCCAAGAATATTCCTATGAAAAAGGTGATATATTATATCTTGGATCTGATGGATTTCAGGATCAAATTGGTGGTGAGAAAAATAAAAAATACAAATCGAGACGTTTGCACCAATTCCTATTAGAACAACACAAACTAGCATTATCCACTCAAAAACAAAGACTTGAAAGAGAATTTGAGACTTGGAAAAACAACAATGAACAACTAGATGATGTCTGCATTGTTGGTGTGAAATTATAGGCATTAATTAGTACCTTCACATCATGTACGAAGCAGAAACCTATCTGGACAAACGTAAAATTAAGAAGGTATATAGTGTTGGACTCATTTTGTTTCTGCTATCCATTGGCTCCATATTTTGGGCAAATGCCAATTGGGATGCTTATACAGAAACTCGTTATAGTCTTAAATACGGCACAAATGTACAAACTGGACTGGCTCCAATTTTATATGGCTGGGGCTGGGCTTTTGCTATTGCAATTCCTGTTATTTATGGATTAATGTGGTTAAGTTTTGACTTTAAAAATCCCTCATTCGCAGTAAATAAAGATGGCATTTTCATTAATAGGGAGCTCTTTAAAAAAACATTTCTTCCTTGGAAGGAATTTGACAGAATTGAAGAACAAGACAATGGTGTACTGTGGCTCTACATGAAAGATCCAGCTAAAATTGTTAGCCAACAACTTGGATTTAGGAAACCTTTTTTAAAACAAACCTATGTAAAAGACAAGTCGCCAATTAGTTTAGAAAACGACAACGATTTTGTTCAAATTAACGCATTGATTTTAAAATATTGGAATAAAGCTCATGTATAAAAAACTCTATACTTTTCTCAAAAAAATCTTTCGCAGCGATCAGTTGTTTAAGTATGGTTTTAATCTTTCTCCCATGTATCGGCGGTCAGTTGGACGCGTTAAATTTGTCTCACGTGATTTGCACATTGCCAAAGTTGAAATTCCACTGAACTATAAAAATGTTAATTATGCAGGTAGCATGTTTGGTGGAAGCATGTTTGCAGCAACAGATCCTATTTACATGATTCAACTCATCCAAATTTTAGGAGACGATTATGTTGTTTGGGATAAATCTGCCTTTATCGATTATAAAAAACCAGCACGTAGCCGTGTGTTCGTCACTTTCGAATTTAGCGAAGAAGAAATCGTAAACATTAAATCACAGGTAAATGAAAACGGTCGGTTAGACTTAGTAAAATACAATAATTTAGTATCCGCTAAAGGTGAAACTTTTGCAAAGCTTGAAAAAACCATTTTTATTGCAACAAAACAGTTTTACAAAGAATACAGAGCTAGTAAAAAACAACAAGCAAAACTGCAGGAAGAATAACTTCTATTATCCTACCAACAACTTACGGATATTCACTTTTTCATGAATAATTCCGTGCAAATCTGCAATTGCAACACGCTCCTGTTTCATGGTGTCTCTATCACGAATCGTTACAGTGTTATCTTCCAATGTTTGATGATCAACCGTTACAGCAAATGGGGTTCCAATAGCATCCTGTCTTCTATAACGTTTACCAATAGAATCCTTTTCATCATATTGACAATTAAAATCAATTTTTAACTCATCAATAATTGCTCTAGCTTTTTCCGGTAGGTTATCCTTCTTAGTTAAAGGCATAACAGCAACCTTATAAGGTGCTAATGCTGGTGGAATAGATAAAACAGATCGCTCTGAACCATCTTCCAATGTTTCCATTTTATACGATTGCGAAAGTACAGCTAAGAACATACGGTCCAATCCAATTGAAGTTTCTACAACATAAGGAACGTAAGACTCATTGATTTCAGGATCAAAATAACGTAATTTTTTTCCTGAATGCTCTTCATGCTTTTTCAAGTCAAAATCCGTTCTTGAATGAATTCCTTCTAACTCTTTAAAGCCCATTGGGAAATTAAACTCAATATCTGCCGCCGCGTTAGCATAATGCGCCATTTTAATATGATCATGAAAACGATAAGCACTCTCATCAAAACCTAATGCTTTATGCCATTTAATACGATAATCTTTCCAATACTCGTACCACTTCATTTCCTCACCTGGGCGTACAAAAAATTGCATTTCCATTTGTTCAAACTCACGCATTCTAAAAATAAACTGTCTTGCAACAATCTCATTTCTGAATGCTTTACCAATTTGCGCTATTCCAAAAGGAATCTTCATTCTTCCGGATTTTTGTACATTCAAATAGTTTACAAAAATACCTTGCGCTGTTTCTGGTCTTAAATAAATTTTTGCTGATTCTCCAGATACAGATCCTAATTCAGTTGAAAACATCAAGTTGAATTGTTTAACATCTGTCCAGTTTTTAGAACCGCTCAATGGACAAGCAATGCCTAAATCCTCAATCAATTTTTTCAAATCATCTAGCTTCTCCTCTTCCAAGGCATCACGCATGCGATCTTCAATGCTTTTTATTTCTGCAGCACGTCTTAATACATTAGGATTTGTTGCTCTAAATTCTTCTTCATTAAAGTCATCACCAAAGCGCTTTAAACCTTTTGCAACGTCTTTATTAATCTTTGCGCGAATCTTTTCAATGTGATCCTCTATTAGTACATCCGCCCTATATCTTTTCTTTGAATCTTTATTATCAATCAATGGATCATTAAAAGCATCAACGTGCCCTGAAGCTTTCCATGTTTCAGGATGCATAAAGATTGCAGCATCTAACCCAACAATGTTTTCATTCATATGAACCATTGCTTTCCACCAATAATTTTTAATATTATTTTTTAGTTCCGCCCCTAATTGTCCATAATCATAGGTTGCACTTAATCCGTCATAAATTTCACTTGACGGAAATACAAAACCATACTCTTTTGCATGTCCAATTATATCTTTTAATTTATCTTCTTGCGTTGCCATTGTTTTTTCAGATTTAAAGATCAAAGACATAAGATTTTAGACCTATTAATCTTCGATTTATTAAATGTTCCTTTTTAATTCAAGAATGAAACCTTGTTTATTCCATTTATTCCGAAAAGGAACATTTTTCGCTGCAAATATAAACAATAGCGTAAGAAATTTAAGCGCAAATGAATAAAGACAAAGGTTTTTATTTTAAAATAATAACATAAATTATAAAATACGCTTAATACACCTGAATGTAAAAATGCCTGTATCCAGCAGGAATTTGCTCATCAAGAAATAAATAATCACCGCAATCATGCACTAGGTAAGTAAGGTCAATACCTTCAATAAACAAGACGCCAAATTTATAACCATCTATATGCTCCGCATATTCAATTCTATATTCAGCATCATATACCAAATCATTATTTTCAAAACGCTTGATTGAAGACACCGTTATCTCCAGTCGAACAGGGTACCCCAACTGCTCTTGCTGAACAGTATCCGCAATAAGCCCTCCTGAGGACTGAACCCATTCCCATACTCCCGTTAGATCAACTTCATACGAACAACCAAAATCATTGTCTGATATATTTCCACTATTTTCTATTTCATCCACATTAGGAATTGTTAGCTCCTCTTTTTCACAACTAGTAATAGTAGTCATCATTGCAAATAAACAAACAGTTATTGCACTTACATTAAAAATATTTCTCATCATAATTAGCCCGTTTTAGTTGTTACAATTAAGTAATTTTCAACCAAAATCCCTCTACCCTAATTATACAAAAAATCGAATTTTATACCGCTCTATAATTTTATTGTAAACGCTACGTTTCATATAACATAAAATTATTGGCATAATCTTAGCATGCTATTTTATGTCAAAAATTATTATACATTTGTTTTATCACAATGATTATTAAACACAACAATAGCAATTATTATTATTCGACTTCTAAACCAGAAGCCGGAGAAAGCACGGTAGGGTATTAACGCTACCTAAGTGCATATAACTTTTATAAACCGGTTTCCTTTTGGAGATCGGTTTTTTTTTGCCACTTCAAAGGGTTTCCACAAACTAAACAACATGAAACAAATCATGAGCAATTACACTCCAACCGATCATTTGGTTTGGAAAACACTTTTTGAACGACAGCGCAACAACTTAGAAACAAAAGGAAGTAAGATTTACTTAGACTGCCTAGATGCTATGCAAACTGTATTAAATGCCAATGCCGTTCCTTCTTTTGACGCGATTAACAATTGGTTTAAAACATCAACTGAATGGGAAATAGTTGTAGTACCTGGATTGATTCCTGTCGAAGATTTCTTTGATCTTTTAGCCAACAAACAATTTTGTTCATCAACATGGTTGCGAACAATGGAGCAATTGGATTACTTAGAAGAACCAGACATGTTCCACGATACTTTTGGTCATATACCATTATTAGCAGATCCAACTTTTTCTGAATTTGCAGAACGCTTTGGACAATTAGGTCAGTCCTTTAAGGGGGACACCATTGTTCTAAATCAATTACAACGCCTATACTGGTTTACAATTGAATTTGGCTTAATTCAAGAGCAAGGCCGCGGAAAGGTTTACGGCGCAGGTATCATTTCTTCATTTGGAGAAACTAACCGAGTAGCTGCAGAAGATTGTAACATACTACCTTTTGACATTGATATTGTCCTCAAGAAAGTCTTTCAAAATGACGTTTTGCAAGAAGATTACTTCCTGATTCAATCATTAGATGAATTGAACCAAGCACTACACCAAGCAAGTGTTCAATTGGCTAGAAAAATTGTTTACTGATAGGGGGTACTCCTTTTCTAAACGTCAAAGAAGTAATTACTTTAAAATATGAAATTGAACCACTTTACGATTTGGATAGTTAGCTGCTTTTTACTTTTTGCTTGTGATAAAACACCACAAGTAAGCACTAACATGAGTGAAACTTTTTATCTGCAAAACAATGGTGCCGACATGCCAGTTTTTGTAAGAGGAAATGGTGAACCCAAGGTATTTATTTTACTCTTACATGGAGGGCCTGGAGATGGTGCCTTAAAATACAGTAACCACACTTTTTCAAATCTTTTGGAAGAACAATATGCTATGGTATACTGGGATCAAAGGCACCAAGGAAACTCTCATGGTCATTTGAAAAATGAAAACATTACGGTGGACAATATGGTGGAAGACACTTATGCACTTGTTAAGGTGTTAAAGGAACGCTATGGGGATGATATTAGCTTGTTTTTAATGGGACATAGTTGGGGCGGACTCTTAGGAACATCATTTATGGTTAAAGAAGATTATCAAAATGAAATAAATGGTTGGATTGAAAGTGGTGGTGCACATGATTTCCCTCTTATGAATCAAGAAATCATAAAAAGATTTCAGGAAATTGCACCTGTGGAAATAGCTGCTAAAAACCATGCAGAGGAATGGAATGAAGTTTTAGAATTCGTGAACAGTATAGATACATCAGCAATAAGCAACGAGGAGATTACTTTGTTAAATGAATATGCTGGTAAGTGCGAAAATCTAATTACAAGTCTTAATGATAAAAGCCAATCGGAATTGAGCGAGTTGAAACTTATTTTTTTGAATGCAGACAATCCATTTACCGTAATTAATAACGAATTCTTTTTGCCAGAGAGCTTTTATCTAGAAATAGTATCCACTTCACTTACTAATGATTTACACAAAATAACAACTCCAACACTTTTATGCTGGGGCAGGTATGATTTTAAGGTACCTTATCAACTTGGACAGTCAGCCTTGGAAAAAATTTCGACACCTGATAAGTTTTTGAAAATATACGAAAATGCTGGACACTCTTCTATGCGTTACGAACCACAACAGTTTGCTTCTGATGTAATTGAATTTATTGAACTGTATAAAAACTAGCTATAATTACTGTTTCAACGGAGCACGTTTAAAGATATATTAGTACCTTCATTTCATAGGATAAATCCCGAAAATTTAATGACTTTAAAATGAAGCTATTTGCTCTTCTTATACTTTCCATAATTTCAATATCGGTTACAGCGCAAGATGCAGCGGTTCAGTTAAAAGCACGTATCCTTAATGATCACACTGGCAAACCACTTGATGGAGCTATTATAGAAACTTATAAAAACGACACTTTATTTCGTTCAGACACAACACTGTCTAATGGACGTATTTTCATTGATCAGTTACCGCTTGAAGTACACTATAAATTTGTAATTAAAAAACAAGGTTATGTTTCGAAAATTGCAACTCTTGATACTCGGTTAACGGACAACGATCCTTTACCAATGATTGAATATCCTATGCGCTTTAATGTGAGTTTATTCGAGATTTGTAGCGCGAGCGATTATGAATTCATGCAAACAGAACCAATAGTAAAATTTTACATTCACCATTCTGGCAATATCATGTTCGACGAAGAACATATAAAAATGATGAAAAAAAAGATATACCAAGCTAAAAACGCGAAGTTATCAGCAGAAGATCGTGAAGCATTTTCATCTTATTACAATAATGGAGTTGAACTCATGAAAATCAAAAAATACAGTGAAGGATTGGATCAGTTATTGGAAGCAAAAAAAATAGTTGATTGCTCCTATGTATTGGATAAAATAAAAAATTGTGAACGCGAACTAAAAATTCAAAACAGCTACAATTTGGCTATTGAAAAAGGAGATCATTATTTTCGTGAAGGCAAATTTTCTGAAGCATTTGAACATTACAATCATGCGAGTATCATTAAACCAGATGAAAAGCACCCTAAAGATCAGCTCCTTGAAATACAATACTCTAAAGTGCTGGAACAGGCCGATCAATTTTATTCCGATAAGGATTACGAATCTGCTCTCGAATATTATAACCAAGCGGTTCAACTTAAATCAGACGAAACATCCTTTAAGAAAAAGCACAATAAATGTCAGAGAAAAGTAAAATAAGACAATAACAAACGATTACTTTTGAAGGCTCAACCCCCCACCTCAACACGCTAGATATCAACACTCAAACTACAACTGCAAATCCACATCTACTTATATTCTAAGTTTAAAATCAAAAATCTTTTAAAAAATTGATAGGGGGGTATTATATCTCATGCGACTGAATTATAGCAAAGGAATTAAAAAAAATAAAATGAAAAAATTAAGTTTAATATTGCTTTTAGTTGGCATAGGATTATCCGCTAAAGCACAAAGCGATTTTTTAGAAAACAAACCAATTAACGTTGGGTATTTTGGACACTACTATTTACACCCAGGTATAAAAATCGGGACACAATACGATTGGAAATCATGGGAGAAAAGAAAGGAGAAAAAAAAGAAAACTGTTGTAAAAAACAAAAGCCTTTTTATTAGTCCTCAAATTGGATTCTATGTACATCCTAAAAACCATTCGGGATTATTAGTTAATGCAGATTTTGGTTACCAACGTGTAAAACAAAAGCATGGGTTTTATCAAGCTTACTCAATTGGATTAGGATACTTAACACAATTCAACGCAGGAACAACTTATGTTAACGAAGGCGGTACAATCACTGCAAAAAAATGGGCCTCAAGAGGTTATATAATGCCCTCATTAAACATGGAGTTTGGTCAACAGATCAATGATAAAATGGGATGGTATGCAAAGGGAACATTAGCCTCTAAGTTATTTTACAATACAGGCGTTTCAGCAGAGACATTTTTGGAATTAGGAATGAAGTTTAACCTTGGAAAATTTTAAGCTATGTTAGGAAGAATTGGAAGTTTATTAGGAATTGTTTTTGTGTTATTAACTGCTTGTCAAAAAGAACCGGCGGTAAGTTCACAAATGGAAGAGAGTTTTTATGTAAGAAGTGGTGATGCTGATATTCCCGCATTTGTTTACGGAAATGGAGCCTCAAAAGTATTCATATTAGTAGTACATGGAGGACCTGGAGGTAATGGATTAGAATATCGTGGTGGAACTTATTCAGAACAGCTAGAAAAGAAATATGCAATGGTGTATACCGACCAAAGGCACCAAGGAAACTCGCATGGTCATTTAGCAGAATCTGAAGTTACAATTGACGCTATGGTTGAGGATTTGCACCTTACTGTAAAAACCTTAAAAGAGCGCTACGGAAATGACATTAGTGTTTTCATGATGGGACATAGCTGGGGCGGAACGCTTGGAACAGCTTATATGATAAAAGACGATTATCAGCACGAATTAGCAGGATGGATTGAAGTAGATGGCGCGCATGATATTCCTATGTTGAATATTGAATTGGTTAAAATGATTCAGACAATTGGTGGTGAAGAATTAGCAGCAGGAAACAATACAGCAGACTGGACGGAGATGATTGATTTTGTAAATGGATTGGATATCAACAACATTACAAGTGAACAAGGTGGTACTTTAAATGGATACGGACATAGAATTGAAGGCTTACTGTCTCAATTGCACCAATCTAATGGCGCTTCGCCAGGTTTATTGAACTACATTTTCCTTACACCAAACAATCCAGCAGCATCAGGTATGTCAGGTTTGCAATTGCCAGCTGCGTTTATGAATGAAGTGGAAGCAAAATCAATGACGGATGATTTACATAAAATCACTATTCCAACTTTATTGCAGTGGGGAAAGTATGATTTTGTTGTACCACCGGCACTAGGTTACTCGGCTTTCGACAAAATTAGTTCAACGAATAAATATTTGAAAATTTATGAGCACTCTGCGCACTCTCCAATGAACAACGAACCTGACTTGTTTGTTAAAGATATTG
>CAKZPK010000441.1 GCA_937139035.1 uncultured Crocinitomix sp.
GAAGCTATAATTGGTTTGTAATAATTCTTGACTTCGTTGTAAGCTGTTTTTTCATTTCCATAATAATCAAGCACGCTCCATGAAGGTCCAGGCCAGCAATCATTCAACTGCCAAAATAAAGTCCCCATGCAATGTGGAGTTTGTATGCGGTGTTGGCGAATGGCGTAGCCGTATGCGTGTGCGTGGACTAGCTGGGTTAGTGCTACCCATTTTTCAAAATTCTCTTCTTTGTAGGTGTATTTAAGCACGTTCTTTTCAATAATTCCATTGCCGATATAGCTTTTTTGGCGGTTTTTCATTATTTCAGATGCTAAATTCAAGTCTGCAGTTTCAATAACATTGGCCAAAGTAGCGTAGTCAGGAAAAGATTGATAACCGTATTCGGCAATAAAACGCCCTACATTCTTTGCAAAATTCTCTATTGGTTCACGGCCATGCCATACCCCCCAATAATGCATGGACGCGTGATTAAAGTTCTCGGCTTTTCCCCAGTTGCTTAACGGAGTGGTGGGCACGTACGCTATGTTGGGACTTAATTTTTCTAGTGTTTGCGGAATCAATTCATGAAAAATACTTGTGTAGGTATTCCAAATCTCAGCAGAATCTTGTTTTGAATAGCCGAATTGTTTCTGCCAACCCCAATTTTCCCATGCTACTTCAATCTCATTATTTCCGCACCACAAAGCAATGCACGGGTGGTTTCTTAAACGTTTCACATTGTATTCCACTTCTTGCGAAATATTGTCCATAAAAGACGGATCGTTAGGATACATTGAGTTTGCAAACATGAAGTCTTGCCAAACTAAAATACCTTTTTCGTCACATAAATCATAGAAGTAGTCGTTTTCATAGATTCCACCGCCCCAAACTCTAATCATATTTATGTTGGCATCCACTGCTTGTTGAATTAGTTTTTCATAACGGGCAGAATCTACTCGAGGTAAAAACAGATCTTGCGGAATATAATTTGCTCCTTTTGCATAAAATGGTTGTCCATTAACTTTAAAATAAAATGAAGTTCCAATCTCATCTGCTTCATGAATTAACTCAATTTCTCTAAAAGCCGCTTTTAATTCTCCTTTGGCTAATAAGGTGAAATTGGTAGAAATCATATAACTATCTTTCCATTGCCATTGATTTCCGTAACCTACTGGATTCCATTCTTCAAACGATTTCAACTCAACTGATTGTTTAATTTTGTTTTTCCCTTTTTTTAGTTGGATCATAAAGGAAGAATCAGCCATTTGCATGCGATAAGTACCTGTTTGATCAAGGTCATGATATATTTCAAATTCAAAATCAATTCGCGCTTTGTTGCTTGATATTTTTTCTGTTGTATAAGTCACATCCGTAACCTTTAAAGTGTTCCATGTTCTTAGGTATACTGGGCGCCAAATTCCTGCGGTAACAAATCGCGGTCCCCAATCCCAACCAAAATGATAGGCTGCTTTTCTGGTATAGGGTGATACTTTTAAATCGACAGTTTCATTGGCTGCAGGTAATTCATATGGACTATTTTCTACATTTGATTGATTAAGGTTAAGTGGGGAATGAAAAATAACTTTAAGTTCATTGTTCCCCAATTTTAAATAGGGTTTAAGCTCAACATTCCATTCTCTAAACATATTGTCAGTAGCCAATATTTCTTTACCATTAATAAGTATTGTACTATATGTGTCTAGCCCTTCAAAAACAAGTTCAATATGGGCTTGATTCATTAATTTTTGGTCAGCAATAATGGTTGTACTATATTCCCAATCTTCGAATTCAATCCATCTCTGGGTTAATTCATTATTACCTTCATAAGGATCTTTAATAACTCCATTGTCTAGCAAATCTAAATGAACAACGCCAGGAACAGTGGCAGGATTCCATTGATCCGCCTTTACATTTTTGAAACGCCAATCATGGTCTAAAGGAATAATATTTTCAGCATATCCTGTTGAACTAAATACTAAGTTGAGTAATAAAATGATCGAAAATAGTCCCGAAATTCTCATAGGCTAAAGATAGCCAATTAATTGGAAGATAGATGGCCGAAAAAACTTGAAAAGATTGGAGAATTGGAAGTTTTAAACTTTAGAAATCATTTCTGCAATTGCCGAAATCTTTTCATCATCTACGGCGTATTTAGGCCCCATGTCTAATAATAGTCCTTCATTGACTTGTTTTTTTGCAGTAAAATGAACCGCGCCAACGCCTGACTGTGTTATGGTAAGTACATTTCCCGCATGAATGCCTGCGCCAGCCATAATTTCAATTTGCCCTTTTGCAGTGGCAACCATTTTTTCAATTGTTTTTAGACCTGTTTCGGCATTTGCTGCTCCGCCTGATGTTAGAATGCGGTCAAAACCTAAATGGATCAAACCTTCAATTGATGCAACGGGATCAGGAGATAGATCAATGGCGCGGTGAAAAGTGGTGCCTAAGTTTAATTCAAGAGCTGTTTCCATTAAAAACAAGTTGGCTTTAATGTCGACTTCATTTAAGGCGTTTAGAACACCGAAAACTACGCCATGCGCTCCAACGCTACTCGCAGCTCTAATGTCTCGTTCCATTAGCTCTAATTCATTCTCAGTGTAGTTGAATCCTCCAGCACTTGGTCTAATCATTACAAAAACTTCTGCAGAGGATATGTTTACAGAGGCTTCAATCATTGCAAGGCTGGGGGTTAGGCCGCCTTCACTCAGTGCCGCACAAAGCTCTACACGTTTTGCTCCTATCTTGCTTGCGGTTACTGCTCCCTCAACGGAATCTATACAAACTTCAAAATCCATTATTGAATGATTATTTCGTCAATAAACAACCAGCTATCTTGCCCTGCGGCTTCATGTCCATCAGGAACTTTGCCAATGCTTTCAACTGTAAGTCGAACATACCGACCCAAATACCCTAACATTCTGTCTGAATGAAATTGTACTTTTTGAATGCTTTTATTATTTGATAAATCAACAAATGTAAAGGTTTGAGTTTCTTTTTCGTGCCATCTCTCTCCATCAAGCGAAACTTGCATTGTAACGCGTTTGGGGGAGAATATCCAAGAATTAGCATATTGATAAAAGTTAGCGCTAACACCAATAAAGTTTTGGCGTTCTCCCAAATCTATGGTTACATCAATGTCATTTCCCCAAAAGCCTTGCCAATTATCATCTCTAAAGTCGATTGAGCCTGTTTTTCCGTCTACTAAGTTCTTCTCTGCATTCCCTGTATACCATTCGTTATACTCCGTTGCATATGTAACTGTTTTGTTGAGTCCAGAGTGCTTAACGAACTCTTGCTCAATTACATTGCCGTATGGTTTCCCATTTTTTAAAGCTTGTACTTGTAGTTTACCAGACCGTATTAACTGAATTGGTGTTTCATAGTTCAAGTAGTTTGTATCCTGAGCATTATCCCAACGAAACTTTAAGGTTAAGTCAGGTAAGTTTTTGTTTAATATAATAAACACACCTGTATCTCTAAACTCTTGCGTTAAAGTTGCGCCAATAGTTTCAAGCCCGTAATTTATTTCTAATTCTTCAAGAACAGGGTAGTGATTTTGCAAACGCCGATAGAAGTCATTGAAATCTCTTTGCTCAGGATAGGTCCATAAAACTTCAGCAAGGCCAATCATTCTAGGAAATACTTTAGAATCTAGATTGTCTTCATCTGGAACATGTTCTGTCCACATATTGCATTCTCCTCCAATAATATATGAATAGTATTCCTTTGCTAAATCTGTTGGAATAGGATCAAATGAATAGATTTTTTCCAAATCAATAGAACCTAACCCATAGTCCAAATAACAATGACTAGTTGGTGACATAACTACTTCGTGTTTAGTTTCCGCGGCCTGTTTGCCGCCGTCCATTCCTCTCCAACTTTGCACGGCTGCAGTAGGGGATAGACCGCCTTCCAATATTTCATCCCAACCAATTAGTTTCCGCCCATTTTCATTTAAAAAGCCTTCAATTCTTTTAATAAAGTAGGATTGTAGTTCATGCTCATCTTTCAACCCTTCATCTTGCATGCGTTTTTGACATTTGCTGCAATGTTCCCATCTAAACTTTGGTGCTTCGTCGCCACCAATGTGTATATATTCTGAAGGGAAAATTTCCATAACTTCAGTTAATACATCTTCTAAAAAAGTAAAAGTAGAATCGTTACCAGCGCAGTAAATTTCTTTAAAGACCCCCCAATCGTCAACAACCTCAATAGGTCCGCCATTGCACGAAAGCTGCGGATATGCTGCTAATGCTGCTTGCGAATGTCCTGGTAACTCTATTTCAGGAATAATGGTAATGTTACGTCCAGCAGCATAATCAACCATGTATTTTAAATCCTCTTTTGTATAATAGCCTCCATATTTATTGCCATTCGTATCTAATCGCCATGAACTTATTTCATTCAATAATGGATACTTTTCAATGGGCATTCGCCAACCTTGATCCTCGGTTAAGTGTAAATGAAGAACATTCATTTTATAATACTCCATGGCATCCAAATATTTCAGCACAACTCCTAAGTCAAAATAATGCCGGCAAACGTCTAGTAATAATCCACGGTGTTGAAACCTAGGATAATCAACAATATTCATTGCCGGTAGTATATACGCACTTTCAGTTTTAGAGTATGTTTGTTCACGTAACTGAACTAATGTTTGAATTCCATAGCGCAATCCCGTAACTGTTTTTGCGGTTAATGTGAGATTGTTATTTGTAATGTCTAGTTGATAGGCTTCAACACTATTTTCTGGTGTCTCAAAATCTTCAGAAAGAATAATATGACAAGTATTTGCATCAGAATCTGCCTCAAGGTTTAGTTTTACCTTTTTTGAGCAAGTATCAAAAAATGAGCTCATTACTTTCCAACCTTCTGCCGATATATCTTCTGAAAAAAAGAAATAAACCTCTTCGTTCATTTTGAAATAACCATCTCCTTTTTCAATTGATTGAGGATATGGAATAAGGTTGAGAGAATCTACTGCTACAACGTCTAAATCAGGTTGTTTTGAGTTTGATCCACAACTTACTATTAAAATAAGTAGTGCAATTGTAATTATGTTTTTTACCATTCTAATTCATATTCGGCGTCTACCATGTCTTCAAAATCATTATGTCTTACGGCAATATTAAATCCGGCATAAACACTATGGCAACCATATTCACCTTGTTTGTTTAGTGCAATAAAACCAACTTGCATATTCGTTAGGTCTTTATGTTTGCTCATAATTCTTGCAACGGCTTCTTCGCAGGCTTCTTGTGGAGATTTGCCATGACGCATCAATTCAACTACAATTGCACTTCCAGCGGTTCTTATTACTGCTTCGCCAACCCCTGTTGCGCAGGCTGCACCAATTTCGTTATCAACAAATAATCCTGCTCCAATAATGGGTGAATCTCCTACACGGCCGTGCAATTTATAGGCCATTCCACTGGTAGTGCAAGCTCCTGCAAGGTTGCCATTTTCGTCAATAGCAATCATGCCTATCGTATCGTGATTTTCACTATTAATTTGTGGTTGATATTCTGATTCCTTTAACCAGTTCTGCCAAGCTTCTTTCGATTTTTCTGTTAGTAGATTCGTTTTAGTGAATCCTTTTTCTAATGCAAATTCTAAAGCTCCTTCACCTGCCAACATTACATGTGGAGTATCTTCCATTACTTTTCTGGCAACAGATATGGGGTTTTCAATTTCTTTTAAAAATGCGACAGCTCCGCAATTACTATTATGATCCATAATGCAAGCATCCAATGTAACATTGCCGTCTCTATCAGGTAATCCGCCAAGCCCTACGCTTTGGTTGTCAGGGTCAGATTCAGTAACTCGAACTCCTTGCTCAACAGCGTCTAAAGCTGTTCCGTTTTGGCTCAATATTTCCCAGGCTGCCTTATTAGCATCAATTCCATGATTCCATGTTGATAATACAATGGGTTTAATTGCAGCAGTCTTATCAGTAGTAATTGTTTCAATATTATCTAACTTATCGTCAGCTGCGCATGCCGTTTGGGTGAGTAGTGCAGCCGAACCAATAGCTCCTAGTTTAATAAATTCTCGTCTTGATTTCATATGTAAACCCTAAATTAAAAATAAAAAGCATTATAATGCCGTAGGCGAGAAGTGCACTTGGGAAAATCATAGTGTAATGCAGGAACGTTTTAATCTGCAAATTCTAACTCAAACAAATAGTTAGACCCTTGCTCATTAATTTCAAAGGAGCGTTTACCGTTTAATTGGTTCGTAAATACTTCTACCAATTCTAATCCAAATCCATTTTTATCATTTTCTTCAATCCATTCACCGTTATCAGAATAACCCAAAATAAAGCCTTTGTTTGTTTTCTTTATGAGGATTTCAATTTTCCCATTTTCTGATTTTTTAAAGGCGTATTTTAATGAGTTTGAAACAAGCTCATTAATGATTAGTCCAACAGGAACCATGGTTTTTAACCCCATATGCGGAAATTCGCAAGTGATTTTTATATCAATTTGCTTATGATTTTCAAATAGAGTTTTCAGTTCACTAATCAACTCTTCTAAATATTGTTTTAAGTTGACATTAATCAAATTTTCTTGTTGATATAGTTTTTGATGAATGGAAGACATTACCAATACACGATTGATTGCTTCTTGAAAATGTGCGCGAGACTCTTCAGAATTCAATTCGTTTTTTTGCAAACGAAGCAGACTTACAATAATTTGCAGGTTGTTTTTAACTCTGTGATGAATTTCTTTTAACAGAGCCACATTTTCTGAGTTCTGTTTTTCAATGACATTGTTTTGAGCAACTAAGGATGCATTAATAAGCTTAATTTGTTTGTCGTTGTACTCTTGAAAATGTATGAATTGGTACATGAGGTAAGCCAAAATAAACAAACTGAGTAAGATTTCTAAATAAGTTCCTGTCAACTGCAAATTACTAGCAGGTTCAATAATGCTTATGTGGATGTTGTGCCTAAAGTAAAGAAAGTAGCCAATACCTATAGCGTTAAAAATGAGGATGGCAAGCCCAAGTCTTTTATGTCCTCCAAGATAGACAACAAATGTGCAAACGATTATCCATATAAAATCAACATAATGAGCAGATTCAGGGATAAATGAGCAAGAGCTTAATGCGATTAATGAGCCAAAAATACCGTAAATCGCAAAAACTAATTTTGGATTTTTACAAACAAGTAAGAAAATTAGCATCAAGCTTGAAATACTTAATGCCGCAACATACCCCATTAGTGAACTAAATTCACCATTAAAGAATGTCACAATCAATATTAGAAAAGTAAGCATGAAAAAGACCGAAATTCTGGTCCCCATTTTCACAAGTAATTTATCTCTATACTTCTCTAACGAAGGGTATTCTAAATGCTCTACGTTATATCTATTATTTTGCTGGTCCAGTGTGTGGTAATTTTGGCGCCGTTAAAATGCAAAAATAATCATTCTTCAGAATATGGAAATCTTAGGTGTTTTACTGCCGTACCGTTGTTTTTGATTTCTTCTAACGATTTGATCCCTATTTCAATATGCTCGTTGACATAGTTTTTAGAGACATTCTCGTCACTTTTACTAGTTTTTACTCCTTCTGCAATCATTGGTTGATCAGACACTAGAAGTAATGCTCCAGTTGGAATTTTATTGGAAAATCCAGTAATGAATAGTGTGGCTGTTTCCATGTCAATTGCCATTGCACGCGTTTTGCGTAAGTATTCTTTAAACTCTTGGTCATGTTCCCAAACTCTTCTGTTTGTGGTGTATACTGTACCGGTCCAATAATCACGTTTAAAATCTCGGATGGTTGCAGAAACAGCTCTTTGCAAAGTAAATGCTGGCAATGCAGGGATTTCTGGTGGGAAATAATCGTTAGATGTACCTTCTCCACGGATAGCAGCTATTGGTAAAATAAGGTCACCAATTTCTGTTTTTCGTTTTAGTCCGCCGCATTTTCCTAAAAACAAACAGGCTTTAGGAGATATTGCGCTAAGCAAGTCCATAATAGTAGCAGCATTTGCACTACCCATGCTGAAGTTGATAAATGTAATTCCGTTTGCAGTTGCATTGGGCATTGCTTTATCCATTCCGTTAACCGGTACGTCGTACATGCCAGCAAAAATCTCGACATATTTATTGAAATTTGTCAATAAAATATATTCGCCAAAATCTTCTAATGCCGTTCCTGTATATCGTGTTAGCCAATCTCTAACAATTTTGTCTTTTGTATTCACAGTTATATTTTTATAAAAAAGCACCTCTAAAACTGTTGTTTCAGAAGTGCTTTGGATTAATGAGTAATTTTATTATTCTCCTGCGTCACATGTAACATTAGCCGAATCACTTTCGGTCATTTTTGTACAGTTTTCAGGATTTTCGCAATTTGCCATGCACTCAGCCGTGCATCCTTCAGCCTTATCGCAATTATATTTTTCGCAACTAGCTTTATCACAGTCTTTGTTCTTGTCGCATTTTTTATCACATTTCTTTTCGCATTTGGTCATGTCGCAATTTGCCATATCGCAATCCGCCATATCGCAATCCGCCATATCGCATTTTTTGTCATCATCTGCGTTTGTAGCAGTTGAGTCATTTGCAGAAATAGAGGTGTCGTCAGAGTTTTCACTACTTTCTCCTCCGCATGAGACAATAGCCATGCTACAAATTAATGTAAGAATATAAAAAAGGTTTTTCATTGCTAAAATTTGATTTTTCCTAAAGCTAAGAAAAATTATTTAGAATGTTACTTACTAAAATAATCTACCTAATTGTCCAACTTGCCCTTTTCTGAAAGTAGAATAGCGACATTTTTAGTCGATTCAAATTGACCTAGTAAGATGATTAGGATAACAGTAACAATAACACTTAAAACCATACCTGTTATTCCCCAAATGGAGCCCCAGAAGCTTAAAGCCAAAATCACGACTAAAGAACTCACGTTAAGTGAATTCCCCATTATTTTAGGCTCAACAATATTTCCAATTAATAGTTGTATTGCGCCAACGCACACTAATATTACACCCGCCCAAGTAGGGTCAGGAAATTGCAATAATGCCATTGCTGCTGGAAACAAAGTTCCGATTAAAGAACCTACTGTTGGGATATAGTTGAGCAAGAAAATTAAAAACGCCCAAAATATTGGGGCATGTAAACCAACAGATTTTAGCACAATAAAACTAAGTACTCCTGTCAAAAGGCTAACCAAAGTTTTTAGCGTAATATACTTGCTTATTGAGTTGTCAATTCTACTCAACGTTTCTTTAATTTCCTTCTGATTATTTTTTGATGCGGATATGGATGTAATTTTTTCACCAAATGCAGATTCCTCTAATAATATAAATAAAAGGTAGAGTCCAATCATGAAAATATTACCTAAAAAGGAGGACAAGGAATTAACAAGGTCATTCATTAAGCTTTCAAAATCAATACTTTCTATTCCGACATTAGCACTCCACATTTCTTGAATATCAAAACCAGATTTATCATAAATAAGGGTATTCAATGTCATTAGATTCTGCTGATATTCGTCCATATGTTCTTGAAGCTGTGCAATGTTAGTTGTGAGTAACGAAACAATTCCAACTAATGCAGCATATAGAAAACCAACGGCTAAAAGGTTTAACGACCAGCGTGGCATACGTTTACCAATAAAAGGAATACGTTGAATTGTTTTACGAATGTCTTTTACCAGAAACCAAATTAAGCCAGCTAAAACCAGTGGTATAAACAAATCTTTACCAATTATTAGAATGAAAACAATACTAATTAGGAGAATGGTTAGGTAGGTAGTTCGACTTAAACTCATAATTAATGATATTTGGATAAGATGGTTAAAGCTAATGCTATTTTATGGAAATCAACACTTCCTTTCAATTGATCGTAAATTGGACGTAATTGATTGGTGTTTCTTTGAATTTTTCGTGCTTCTTTTACTTGATTAACTTCAAATTCGGTGACATAGCGATTAAGGTCAATAGGGTGCTCCTCTTCATAGAGTTTGCAAAGGTGGCCATAAATGGTTGTTGGGCTAAGGTTTCTTTCTCTCGCCATGTCTTCAACAGATAAGCCTTTATCATATAATTCCAAGGTCTCTTCTAGTGTTGATTTTTTGCTCGCTTTATTATTGGCTTTGTTTTCTTCAACAATTTTAAGAATCATTTCACCAAAGCGTTGCAATTTAACCTTTCCCATTCCTTGAATTTCAAGCAATTCAATATCATTTTTTGGTTTAACAGCAGCAATATCATTTAAAGTGGCGTCATGGAAAATAACATAAGCCGGAACTTTATTTTGTTGCGCAATTTCTTTACGGTAGCTTTTAAGTGCCTCCAGCAAAGCATTGTCTGGGTTGGTTGAAACTTTTTTCTTTGCTTTTTTAGCCTTCTCGCCTTTTTTTGCTATGGTTGGTTTTGACAATTGCAATGGTTTATTAGACCTAAGTATTTCGTCACCTGCTGGGGTAATTTTTAATTTGAGATAATCATCATAGGCAATTTCAATCAACCCTAAATTAATCAATTGGTTAAGGTAGTGCTGCCAGTCTACAAAACTATGTTCTTTGCCTACGCCGTATGTTTTTAATTGGTGATAATTACGATCGAAAAGGTCCATGGTTTTGGCGCCTCGTAAAATATTAATCAGCATATTGACTCCAACCTGTTGAGAGGTTCTCATTATGCCAGATAATGCCATTTGTGCAAGTGTTTTGCCATCAATAAACTCAGGCGGATTTTTGCAAACATCACAATTCATGCACGGCTCATCATTGAACTCTCCAAAATAGGAGAGGAGGATGTTTCTTCGGCACGAGGTTGCTTCAGCATAGTTTAATATGCGTCTAATTTTTTCTTGATAGGTCTCTTTAAACTCAGATTCTTTTACAAAATCATTTAACAGAACAACATCACGATAATTATAGTAAAGTACAGTGTCACTTGGTAAGCCATCTCTGCCCGCACGACCAATTTCCTGATAATAGCCTTCAATATTTTTTGGCATATTATTATGAATAACCCAACGTACATTTGATTTGTCAATCCCCATTCCAAAAGCGATTGTAGCACAAATAATCGTATAGTGGTCATTAATAAAACCATCTTGCACGGCTTCTCTATTACTACTGTCCATGCCTGCATGATAATGTCTAGCATTAAAGCCATTAGAGTTTAGGAATGAGCTCCATTTCTCCGTTTCTTTTCTGGATAGGCAGTAAATAATACCAGCTTCATCTGCTCTAGCATTTAAAAACTGAATAATTTCTTTTTCTTTTTGTTTTTTTGGTACTTGAGAGCGGACTGCCAAGCTTAAATTGGCTCTGTTAAATGAGGAAAGAAATAATTGCGGACTATCTAAATCTAGTTGTGTTGAAATATCCTTTCGAGTAATCTTGTCAGCCGTTGCAGTTAACGCCATAAAGGGCACATTCCTATAATGCGATCGCAAGGCTTTAATTTGTCCGTATTCTGGTCTGAAATCATGCCCCCACATAGAAACGCAGTGCGCCTCATCCACCGCAATAAATGAAACAGGTATGCTCTTTAGCCAACTGTCAAAAGCATGAACCAATGTTTCCGGAGAAATATAGAGGAGTTTAATTTTGTTCTCAAGACAGTTGTCTATTATAATACGCTTTTCAAAGTCTGATTGCGAACTATTGAAATATGCTGCGTTAACGCCATTAGCAAGTAGGGCTTCTACTTGATCTCTCATTAGTGAAATTAATGGAGATATTACCAGCGTAACGTTTTTAAACATGAGTGCTGGAATTTGAAAACAAACTGATTTACCACCACCAGTGGGCATAATCACTACAGAATCTTGTCCACTTAGCGTATGTTCAATTATTTCTAATTGGTTCGGCCTGAATTCATCATAACCGTATATTTCTTTCAGTATTTGTTTTGGTCCTCGCACTTAAAACAAAGTTAAAAGAAAAGCGGTAAGTCAAACTTACCGCTTCATTGAAATCGAATAAAAAATTAGTTTTTTATTGTGCTAATATCTTTTGAACCTTACTGTTTTTAGAATCACTTACATGTAGTAAATAATAACCAGTTGCATTTCCGCTCAAATCAATAATGAATTGTGTTTGACTTGATGTTGGTGAAACGCTTTGTTGATATACTAATTTACCCATTGCATCATGTACTTCAATATTAAATGGTTCTGAGCTTCCTAGTAGATTGTAGTTGTATATATTTTCTTCACGAGAAATTAATTCAAATCCAAAAGGGAAGTTTTCAACTATTCCATCAAAGTTTGTGATTTCGATATAGTCCGTTTTTGTTTCCGATCCTGATCCAAAGTCATTCGAAGCTGTTAATTGAATAGTGTATTCTCCTAAATCATTAAAAGTAACCTCAGGATTTTGACTTGTAGAAGATGTTCCTCCAGCATATATCCAACCAGAACCAGGACTAATTGACCATGTCCATGCATCAGGATCTTCCGTAGATAAATCAGTGAATGAAATTGTAGTTGTTGGTGGTGCTAAAACAATATCAGCAGTAAAGTCAACTTCAGGTCCTTCTCCCGTTTCTCCTGCAATAATGTTAACCATATAGTCTTCTGTCTCACCATAAGTCATGTCAGAACAAGGATCAGAAACATTACCTTCATTATCACTAGCTTTAGCACGTAATAAGTGCTCTCCTAGTGGAGCATCTGCAGGAATGGCAATTGTTGTAGTTGCTCCTAAATCAAATGCAAAGGCAGAAATCACTTTTTCATCTTCTTCAAAAAAGTTATTGTCATTGTAATCAATCCATACTGAACAATATTGAGGATCCCAACCTGATGCGATAGTCAAATCATGTGATGCATCACGTGCTAGGTCAGTCATTAAACCTGTGTAGTCAGCATAACCACCATCCGAGCATCCTGAAGGATTGTCAATAGTTCCCAATTCAAACTCAACAAATCCATCTCCAAATGAGCAGTTAGATTCTGGTGCACAAGTGAAGTGCTCAATTTCTACATGAGTGGTATCGTTAAATAAATCTCCATCACCAACTAACTCTGTATAAGCCCAAATGTCATAAGCCCCTAATGTAGAAAAATCAGCGCTAGTGGTAAATGTATAAGTCATTGTTTCTCCAGCATTCAATGGTCCTGCAACAGTTTCGGTTACTGGTGTTTCAACGTTAACTTGAAATGCAACTGGAAAATCAGTTTGTGTAGCAGTACCAAAGTTTTCAATCACTACTTCAATATTTTCATCTGCTAAACCAGTTCCTGAAATCGGAGAGTTAATAGCAATAACACCTATATCATTTGCGAAATAATGATTAACAACTGTATTTAATGTGTCGTTATCCAAATATTCATCAACATCTAATGCTGTCCAAAGTTTTAAATTATAAGCACCTTCACCACTCATATCTGCAGTTGCAGTAAACGAGTACGTATCCGTTTCGCCAGAAGCTATTGGACCTGCGCTGTAGGTTTCTGTTATGATTGTTCCATCATTAATTTGATAGCTTACTGGGAAATCATCTTGAGGATTTTCTCCAAAGTTGGTAATTGTAATGTCGATTGTTTCAGCACCAGTCAAAGCTCCATCAGTAGGAGAGTTAAGCGCTGTAACTCCTATATCATCACTAAAGTCGCTTGCAAGCTTAAATGAGAAAATTCTTGTTTTTCTACCTCCGTCTAAGTATTCTCCAGTGTACCAAAATGTAGCATCATCTGTTGGATCAACCGACATATGTGCATAATCACCAAATCTATTAATTCCTGATTGAACAGTAGAACCATCAACTGCAGTAATTTCGTCAATTGTCATTTCTCCTAGAGGATCACCTGCATATCTTCCTGTATAACGAATAGAAGGGTAAACTGTTGAACCTGAAATTGCAAATGCTAAACCAATATTTCCTTGATAGTCCATTGAAATACTTCCCATCCATCTGCTTTGATCATCAGGAGCGTAAGTGCTTTCTTGATGAATTCCCCAAGTTCCACTTGTTTCTCTCAATTCATACCATCTAACGCCTGCATGGTTTGTTTCATCAACATCAACCGTATGGTTTAACATAACAGTATTGTGTCCATCCCACTCTGTGTATTGTGCACGGTACATTAATGCACCAGGAACACCATCTAGTTTCGAACCTGTACCAGGTTGTTGAATGTCATTCCAAGAAGCATTGAACTGTGAATCAAATGGTGTAGTTAATAAGGTTTGTACAAGGTCAATGTCAGAATCATCTGGTGAATCCCAATCAACAGTTACTTCCCAAATTTTAATAGCATCATCAGGAATTCCTGTCCATGCATCATCTTGAAAGTAGAATAAGTTTAATTTTTTTTCTGCAGGTGGCATATCAAAATCTGCATGTGCAGGTAATACACTGTGGAATCCTCCAGTTTCAGTTCCTGCTCCAGTTCCTAATGAAGGAACTGTCATTGCAATCATAGAGGCTGAAAGGTCACCGACCAACATTTTATCACGTTCAAAAATATAACAATCAGCACCGCCAGTGTTTGACGTTACATAATATCCATCATGCCATAAACCATATTTAGGGTAATCAGGAAAAGAACCAAGGTTAAACGTATATAAATAATAAGTTCCTAATGGATCTGGTGTTGTAGAAATAGCTACAGCTAATTGATTTCCAGTTCCAAAACCGCTCAATAACCATCTGTCAGCAAACCTATCGTACATAACAATAGGATCACCAGCGTCTGATCCTATTATAGAGGATAAAGAGTTGGGGCCTAATAAGACAGTACCTTCTTTATCATAAATAATATACTCTGAGTTAATCATTTGAATATAATGATTAGGGCCTGCAGCACCAGAAGGATCAGGTGGATAGGCTCCATTGTCGTTTCCTTCCCAGTTTTGGATTGGTTCACGCCCATTTAATTCACCTTTTTTACCCTGCCAAATTGGGTCAGGGCCATGCGGGTAAGCATCCGCATTGGTGTATTTTTGCCTGCGCAAATTGTTTTTTACTTCATGTTCTTTTTCCTCTCCAGCATATGCAGGAACATAAGCGAGATCCCTTAAAGCAGGAGTGATAGTCATACTAACACATTGGTCAGTAAATTGAAAAGCCGAACTTGTATCGGGCAAATCGGATTCTGTTTGGCCAAAGGCGGAGATTGAGGAAATCGCCAGCAATGCCAAACTGTTGCGTAAATTTAATTTCATGGATTGTGTTTTGTTTAAAATTAATCAAAAAACAAATAAAGTGTTGCATAAAAAAAGCTGTCGATTGCTATCCTAAATACCGGTTTGCTTTCATGACTGTAACTGACAGATGTCGATAGGATGAAGTTACGCATTGTTAGGTGCGCGCAGTATCAGGTAAGTAACACCTGTGGAGCTGTTGTTAGTTTCTTCTCCAATAATATGGCGTAAATAATAATGCAACAGTGAACAATTCAAGCCTACCAAATAACATTAAGAAAGATAGTAGCCATTTACCTGCAGGGCTAATAGAAGAAAACGTATGTGCAGGTCCGATATCAGAAATTCCTGGCCCAACATTTCCTAAAGATGTGGCAACAGATGAAATAGCGACCTCAAAATTGGCACCTAATGCAGTCATAATAACCGATCCTAGTACAAATACAAATAAGTAAAGAAAAATAAAGGCCAATAGATTGTATATAATGTGACTTGGAACCGTTTTTTTATTCAAATAAACGGGAATAACTGCATTGGGATGAAGGCGTTTTTTAAATTCTAAAAACCCGTTTTTCATTAAAACGACAATCCGAACAATTTTTATACCTCCAGAGGTTGATCCTGCGGATGCTCCTGAAAATAGAAGTAAAAAGAAAATGAAAGTTGCTAAAGACCCCCAAGTGGTGAAGTCAGCAGAAGCATATCCTGTAGTTGTGATGGTACTCACAACTTGAAAGATTGTTACTCTAAAAGAATATAATAATCCGTCTCCAGTGTGTGCAGAAACGACAGGTGTCAAGATTAAAACTAATAGTAGTATTGCACCGATATACCACTTAAACTCGTCATTTTTCCAAAAGCGAGAAAATTTTCCTTTAAACCCGAAGTACAAGAGGGTGAAGTTTGTTCCGGCTAAGAACATGAAAATGACTATAACTGCTTCAATTAAAGGAGAGTTGAATGCTGCAATACTATCTTGTTTTGTAGAGAATCCTCCTGTTGAATTAGTTGTGAGGGCGTGGTTGATTGCGTCAAAAAAGTCCATGCCGCTAAACATGAGAATGACGGTTTGTAAAAGTGTTAAAAACAAGTAAATTACCCAGAGACGTTTAGCTGTTTCTTTGATTCGTGGATGAATTTTATCTTTAGTAGGACCAGGGGCTTCAGCTACAAAAAGCTCCATTCCGCCAATTCCTAATAAGGGTAAGATTGCAATGGTTAATACAATAATCCCCATTCCACCAATCCATTGCGTCATGCTGCGCCAAAAAAGGATTCCATGCGGCAATTCTTCAATATTATCTAAAACTGTTGCACCAGTGGTTGAAAGACCAGACATTGTTTCAAAAAAGGCTCCTGAAATGGACGGAATACTCCCGCTAATCAAATAAGGTAGGGTTCCAAAAATTGCCATAGAAACCCAACCAGCCGTAACAATTAAATAACCGTCTCGTTTTTTGATTTCAGCATCCTTACTTTGGCGTGTTAGAAACTTTAATATACCCCCAAAAAACAATGTGATTCCAGAGCTTAGTAGGATAGGAGTGAAGTCATTTTCATTGTAATACACCGAAAAGGCAAGGGAAGGAAGCATTAATATCCCCATAATAAGTAATAAACTCCCTATTACATTTAAAGTAACGCTACCGTTAATGAGTGGTTTAGCCATTTATTGGAAATACTTTTCAATCAAATGAATGGATTCTGTCAATGAAAAAACAACCGCTTTGTCACCTGCTTTTAATTGGAATGATCCAAAAGGAATGAAGCCAACGTCATCTCTAATTACACCAGAAATATTTGCTGTTCTTGGAAAATGTAATCGATTGATCGGTTTTTTTGTCACTTTTGAGTTTGGTTTTACTATAAACTCAATAATTTCTGCATCAACACCATGTAAATTTGCAATGGCAGAAACATTTCCTTTTCTCACGTACTTAAAAATATTTCCAGCTGCAATAATTTTTTTATTGATTAAGGTGTCAATTCCAATGTTTTGCGACAAATGGATATAATCAATGTTTTCAACACGTGCAATGGTCTTTTTTACATTGTGATTTGTCGCTACTAATGACGACATAATATTCGATTCAGAATCTGCAGTAACAGCAATAAATGCGTCCATGTCTGCTAAACCTTCAGTCTCCAACGCAGCAACATTTCTACCATCAATGTTTAATACAAGAGTTTCTTTTAGTTGAGCAGCTAACTCTTCGCAACGCTCACGGTTTTTTTCAACTAAAGTTACATTATAGGCGTGTTCAAGCATCTTGGCGGTTTGGTAGCCAATGCTACTTCCTCCTAAAATCATAATGTTTCTAATTTCAAAACACTCCTGCCCACAAAAATTGATGATATTATCAATGGAGTCGGGGTTTGAAATGAAGTAAATAATATCGTGCGATCGAATGATCGTTTGTGCATTTACTATTATCGTTTCATCCTTGCGGTGTAAAGCAATGGGTTTAAACGTTAAGTCTGGATTTAAATAAGCACTGTCCTGTATAGAAACATCTACCAATTCAGATTTTTCGTCAATTGAAATTCCAAAAACAGTTAATTTACCACCTTCAAATTCATGATCGTCTGTAAATACAGAACGTTTAATTAATCGTTCAATCTCTTCAGAAGCTAATTGAACAGGAGCAATTAATTCATCAATCCCCAAGGAATACAAAAGTTTTGCGTTCTCAGGCTCTTTCAATTCTAAATTGTTAATTCTTGCAATTGTTCTTTTAGCACCAAACTTTTTTGCAAGAATGGAAACCAATAGGTTTGTTTCTTCAGATGAAGTTACAGCAATTAATAAATCGCAAGAATCTACTTTTGCTTCCTGCAAAATAGAAATAGACTTGGCATCACCGTGAATCGTGAAAATATCTAGGTTAGACTGAATATGGTTGAGTCGATCTTGGCTTTGATCAATCAAATAAATGTCTTGGTGCTCGCTGGCCATCATTTTTGCCAAATGAAATCCTACCGCTCCGGCACCTGTAATGATAATTTTCATTTTATAACATCAAAAGTAGAATACAAATATAAGCAATGAATGGGCTATTTATTGCTTACTCGAATGATATTTTTTAGTTAAATTTTTTTGATAAAGAAGTTCTGCAATAATGCATGACTAAGACTTGTAGAATATCATTCTTTTTTTTTACTAAAAAATAGTGATTCTAACAGTTAATCCAACACTCCCAAACTATCCAATTCCTCAATTGAAACAGTAGGAGGAACAATTCCTGCATTTAGCTTATAAATCATGAAATTACCGGCAGTGATTGCTTTTTCTCTAGAGCTAAAGCCCGAGTTCCCTTGTGCCGCCGGAATGTGTGGCTGATTGATAAATAAAGCTTCTCCGTTCATAATGCGATAGCCCCAGTCGTTTTCGCCTTTTTCAAATGGTTCAACAGCGTAGGTAGGAGCCGCGCTGAGCGATTGGTCTTCGTTGGGAGAACTAACCTCAGAATTTTCTTCGTGAGAGTTGATAGGATCATTTACAGTAGTTTCAGTGCCTTTAGTATTTGAGCCGCATGAAAAAAGAATAACTGCCAAGAATGAAAAAATGAGTAAGATTTTCATTAATGCACTATAATTTGTTGTACGCTAAAAGTGTCCGTTCCGTTTTCTAATGCTAAGAAATAATTTCCAAAAGGTAAATCGCCAACTAATTCAACAGTTATTTGGTGATCTGTTCTGCTAATAATGTTAAATGAACAAGAAACGTCTGCGCCTGCACTGTTGTACATGTGAAAAGTATTAATTGCTAAGTTTTTCTTGCTTGAAATGGTAAACTCAGAACTAACAGGATTAGGATAAATACTCACTTCAATTGGCAATTCATTTTCATCAACCGCTAAAATTTGCTCATATTCATAAAAATCGTCATGATAAGTGCCATTATAACCTAAACCAACAAAAATGCGATTATTAACAACTATGGCATTTGCTTGAACACGCGTTCCTCCCATATAATCTGCTCGTTGGGTCCAAACATTGCCAAAATAATTATATTCCCAAACATCATCCTTATATTCATAGTCATTGTCTTCTCCTAGCATGACAAATGCTGAGGGGAAGACGCCGCATCCTACTGCTCCAATTCTTGGTGTTCCAGGGAAATCTGCTTTTTGAGTCCATTCATCCGTAATTGGATTGTACTCCCAAAAATCATCCATATAGCCATCATTGCTTCTTCCTG